>JAKQTB010000005.1 GCA_029569495.1 Pseudomonadota bacterium
AAAATATTTTCTTTAATAAACTCAACATTTATTTTTGCCTGCATCCATAAACCAACTACTGTAAAGGTTACTAAGATTATTCGCTGAAACTCTTTGGTGTAATTCAAATTTAATACCGCAAATAAGTGTAGAGCTATAAACGCAAATGGAATAAAAAATATGTAAAGTAGCTTTCTATCTCTAAAATAATTTAACTCTTTATAGTTTTTGATAAAAAAAACCAATACAACCACTAAATTTAGATATGCAAAAAAACGATACAGGGAACCTCTATCCAACATTGCCATTAACACAGATAGAAAAATAACAAAAAAATGTAACTTGCCCGCGATGCTTAACTTATCTGAAGTATCAGAACTCAACTTTTCATCTCCCATACAACATGTAATTTAACGGCCAAATTAACTTAGGTCACACCGTATTATCTAAATCTTCATAAAAATTCGTATACCAAGCTACAAAGCGTTCAACACCAACGCTTAAAGAGATGCTAGGCTTAAAGCGAACCCATTTTTCTAAGGCGCTTGTATCAGCAAAGGTAGCTTTAACATCGCCCTGCTGCATCGGCAAAAACTCTTTAGTTGCAAATTTACCTAAGGCAGCTTCTAGTTTAGCAATAAAATCCATCAGCTTTTCAGGCTGGCTGTTACCAATATTGAAGATGCGATAAGGTGCTTTTGTAGCGATGCCTTCTGCATCTGGAGTTTCTGACATTGCGGGTTTATCCAGCACACGGATTACACCCTCGACAATATCGTCGATATAGGTAAAGTCACGCATCATGTTCCCATGGTTAAACACCTGAATCGGCTTGCCAGTTAGAATTGCATTCGCGAATAAAAATGGCGACATATCTGGCCGACCCCATGGGCCATATACTGTAAAGAAACGTAATCCTGTTGTCGGAAGGTTAAATAAATGGCTATAGGTGTGTGCCATTAGCTCATTCGCCTTTTTAGTCGCAGCATACAGACTTACAGGGTGGTCTACATTATCATGCTCATTGAATGGCAATTTAGTATTGCCACCATAAACGCTGGATGAGCTTGCGTATACCAAGTGTTGAACGTTATTATTCCTGCAAGCCTCCAGAACATTGGTAAATCCAACTAGGTTACTTTGCACATAGGCATGTGGATTTTGCAACGAATATCGAACACCCGCCTGTGCGGCGAGATGAACGACTCTTTGTGGTTTTTGTTTAGCGAATAGTTCTGATAAAGCCTGTGTATTTGAAATATCCAGTTTTACAAAATGAAAGTTTTTGGCGTTTTGATGATTGCTAATTTCTTCAAGCCGGGCTTGTTTTAATCGCACATCGTAATAATCGTTCAGATTATCTAAGCCAATGACCTCATCTCCGCGCGCAAGTAGCGCCATGCTCACATGGAAGCCAATAAACCCTGCCGCGCCGGTTACTAATACTTTCACAGCGTTCCTATTCTATAGATTTAGCTTGCTAAACGTCCGACTGGCAAATATTCAATACCTGCATTCTTAACTACCTTAGGTTCATACATGTTGCGACCATCAAAAATGACCTTCCCTTTAATTTTCTGCTTAATCAAAGAAAAATCCGGACTTCTGAACTCTTTCCATTCTGTCACAATCACCAATGCATCCGCGTTATCGAGTGTCTGATTTTGTGTTTTCGCAAAACTTAAGCCTTTGGTTTCCTTGAATATGCGCTTAGCTTCTTCTATCGCAACGGGGTCATATGCACAAACAGTGGCTCCCTCATCAAGCAAGTCTTGAATCAGTACCCGGCTTGCCGCCTCGCGCATATCATCTGTATTGGGTTTAAATGCTAGACCCCAAAGTGCAAAGTGTTTACCTGCGAGATCATCACCAAAATGCACTTTAATTTTTTCAGTTAAAACATGTTTTTGTATATCGTTGGCTTCTTCGACTGCATTCAATACTTTTAAATCATAGTCATGCGCTCTTCCTAATTTAATCAGCGCTTTTACGTCCTTAGGAAAGCATGAACCTCCATAACCGCAGCCCGGGTATAAGAAGTCGTAGCCAATTCTCGGGTCCGACCCAATGCCTTTTCGCACATGCTCAATATCAGCCCCCAAAATTTCAGCTAAATTAGCAAGCTCATTCATAAAACTGATACGTGTTGCCAACATGGCGTTCGCTGCATATTTAGTCAACTCTGCTGAACGAACATCCATTACTACCAATCGCTCATGGTTGCGTTGAAATGGTGCATAAAGTGAACGCATCACCTCTTGACTTTGCGCATCCGCCACACCAATCACGATGCGGTCAGGCCGCATAAAATCATCAATCGCTGCACCTTCTTTTAGAAACTCTGGATTTGATACAACGCTGAAGGTTACTTCAGCGTCACGCAAGGCTAACTCTTCTGCGAGCGCAGCACTTACCCTATCTGCCGTACCCACTGGCACTGTAGATTTATCTACAATAATTTTATGCTTTGTCATGTATTTACCGATGTTTCGCGCAGCGGCAACTACATACTGTAAATCTGCCGAGCCATCTTCATCGGGTGGCGTTCCCACTGCAATAAACTGTACATCACCAAAATCTACAGCTTGCTTAATATCTGTAGTAAACTTCAAGCGGCCGGCTTTCTTGTTTCGTCTTACCATTTCCAGTAGGCCAGGTTCGTGAATAGGAATTCCACCTTCTTCTAATATCTTGATTTTAGCTGGGTCAACATCAAGGCATAACACATCATTACCGACTTCCGCTAAGCAAGTACCAGAAACCAAACCCACATAACCTGTGCCAATGACTGTAATTTTCATATATAAAACTCAATTAATTATTATTTAACTGCCGACAAGCATCGCCATAACCAAGAACCACTAAAGATTTTTTCTTTTTCAGGTAAGGTTTAAACTCTTTAACTTTACAACCTGCAAATGGTAACAGGCTGCTTGCTTCGTCATCTTCAGCGATAAGAAGAAATGATTTCTTTTCATCCAAAACCACCTTAAGCGCTTTGGGATCTAAGGATTTAATGGGTGTGTAGGCATAATAAATAATTCGACTATCAGTCTTACCGTAGGTATAGAGTGTATTTGGTGTGATTGTTTTTTCCCAATCATTAATCTGGGCAAAGGCGGAGGTTCGATAAGCAAAAACCCGCGATTCAACAAACATATAAAAACAAGCCAACAACAATGGGAACAAAATGCAGAAGGTAAGGATTATCTTTTTAAGTTGATGCGTGGTTTTATCAAACAATTTCGCCAACTGAACCCCTAGAATGATTGAGATCATTGGATAAATCGGCAGCAAATACTTTGCATGCTTATTACTAAACAGAGAAAACACCAGCAACGGCACCACTACTGCGCAAAGTAACGCCTTCAAATCATTTCTGGCCGAGAAGACCTTGAACAATTCGCGCGGACGTATGAGCAGCAGCATCACTAACATTAGAAAATCAACAATGATCCAACCTAGGTAACTCAATAAAGGCTTGGCAACTTCTTCCGCCTGCATCTTTTCCAACATGTCTCGTTTAGCGATTGTTGACCAGATATCAAAACCTAACTGTAGTGACACAACGAGATACCAAGACAAGGCAACAACAAAAAACATTATCCAACTCTTATAGTTGGTGAGTGTATGTCTAACAAGGCTATCTTTTGTCCAGATTGCGGACACAATAAGCGGTAGCGTTACAAATAGTAACGCAACAGGACCTTTGGTGAGTACTGCTAACGCAAGCAAGAAATAACTTAAGTAAATCCAACCGCGTTTAGTTGGCTCCTCGATAAATTTAAGTGCAGATAATACAGCGCCCACACACAGGGCCGTTAGTAACATTTCAATTTCAACACGTCTTGCCAACATGGCAAATCCGAGATTTGCCATTAATATCTGCACGCTAAAAAGGGCTGGCCATGCACCAAACCTGTTAAGCGTATAACGATATGTCATCCATAATGTGACCAGTGCGGCAAAGGCTGATGGTAATCTCAGCGTCCACTCATTCACCGTTCCCACTACGCTGGATATACTTAGCGAAATCCAATATAACAATGGCGGTTTAGTCAGGTAGAGTTCACCATTCAGTGTTGGCAAAAGCCAATTTCCACTTTCAAACATCTCATTGATGGCCAAAGCACGTCGGCCTTCATTCAATGAAATTAAATCGATTGAGCCCAACCCCCAGAACGCAATCAATAGGCTAATAAAAGCACTAGCAATTAAAAGTCGATGATATGTGTTAGTTGCTGATAGATTCATAACGTGGTGCAATCTGATTGAAGAAAACTATTTGCCATTTCGATGAATTAGCATCAAATTTCGCACATAGACAATCGTGCCTGGCAGTTGACCTAAAATAATAACCGGGTCAATACGATGTATTCCGTATGCCAACACGATCAAACCACCCATCAGACTCAAATACCAAAAACTGACAGGGATTAAACTTTGCTGATGGCGCTCACTATGTATCCATTGCACAATAAAACGCATCATGAACAAACACTGTCCAACAAGCCCTACCCCAATCCAGACTAAATCTGAGGTTGGCATGCCTGTAATATAGTTGTTAAGGGCATTGATAATGTGCGAAAAATACAAACCAATGCCATCATTAACAATTTGCATGATCAAACCACCTTATCTTCAATTACTTGCGGGATTTTTGCACGGCGTTGTAACCATGCTACACCGAACAAATCCACGATTCCCACCATCAGTCTATCAAGTGTGCCGTAATTAGATTTGCCATGCTCCCGATTTCGATGGCCAACATGCACGGACACAACTTTTCCACCACGGCGCTTAATTAAAGCCGGTAAAAAACGGTGCATATGGTCAAAATAGGGTAAATCTAGAAATGCTGCACGCGAGAACAACTTCAAGCCACAGCCAGTATCAGGTGTGTCATCTTTGAGCAGGTTAGCGCGTACGGTGTTGGCAATCACTGAAGACACGCGCTTAATCCAGGTATCACGCCGACTTTGTCGCCTGTTTCCACTCACCAGTTCGACCCCTTCGGTTAGCGCAGACAGTAGCTTTGGAATATCCGCGGGATTATTCTGCCCATCACCATCCAAAGTTGCAATCCAATCAAACTTGGCAAATTTCACACCCGTTCTTACTGCGGTACTTTGGCCACAGCTTTTCGCGTGACGCACGATTCTTAACTGCGAATATTGGCGCTGCAATGCTTTCAATTTTGCATACGTGTCGTCTGTACTGCCGTCGTCAATATAAATAATCTCGTGCTGAATGACTGGCTGCAGTGCGGCCTGAATTTCCGCAATCAAACTTTCCACATTGTCTTGTTCATTGCGAACCGGCACGACCACGGATAATTGTTGAGGTTGAAAAAAATTTGACATTATTTCATGTTCCAAATCAGAAAATTAATCACCAGCGCTCATTAGCATAATTGCACAATCGAATTATGCACAACTATATTATTTTCAGCACAATAAGTTTGCCAATCAGCCACTTCAGTCCAATCACTCAAGAACACAAAGTCTAATCCTGCGCGGTTTGCGGCCTCAAAATCATATTTGCTGTCCCCAATAAAAAGTGCTGGAAACTGCAAATTACCTGAGGCTATTTCGCGTACTAGGACGGTATCTTTGTTATCCGGGCTACCAAATAATCCACCATCAAAATATTTGGCTAAATCGCGTTTGGCAAATAACGCACGAATCTCTTGCTGGTCACCACCTGAAAGTATCATCCAGTTGGCTTTTGGCGTTGCACTTCGCAAATCCTCTAACCCCTCTGCCACAGCACATTCCATCAAACCAACTTCTAATTCGCGCGCAAATTCGTCCAATAACGCTTGAACCGCTTGTTCAGTCACAGGCTGATTTAACACCTCATGCAAATACCACTCAAACTTGTGGTAACGTGAAATTCCGCCTAATTTTACATGATACTCCACCAGCGCCTGCGCTTGTGCGTCTGTTGCACCCAAGTTTTTAGCGGTGCGAAAGTAGGCTTCGGTTTTCACCACATTTGAATCAAGCACAACACCATCACAATCAAACACAATGGATTTATATTTTTTTAAATCTATTTTCAAGCGTGATTCCTAAATAATGTATTAAAAAAGCTGTTTCTAGCATTCATTTTATTCACAACCTTTTTAGATGCTCTGGAAGCCTTATAAATAAAGCTTCCAGAGCATATATTTTTTCTCGGGGGAAATTAGGCCTTGGTAATTAGAATTTTTGCATATTGTTTGCACAAAAATTTATCATGAAAAAAGGGCTAAGCAAATGCCAAGCCCTTACACGATTACGCATTTTTTAGCGTGTTCACGTAAATTTCTACGCAGCCTTAATCGCGCTTGCTTCCTTAGCTAATTTTGTAATATGTGCCCAATCTTTACGTGCCACTGCATCGGCTGGCGTGAGCCATGTGCCACCGCAAACCACAACATTTGGCAAGCTTAAAAATTGCGGTGCAGATTCAACCGTAACTCCACCAGTAGGGCAAAATTTCACATCACCAAATGGGCCAGCAAAGCCTTTTAGTAGGTTAATGCCGCCTACAGCCACTGCCGGGAATAATTTCAAGAAATAATAATCGTCTGCATTGGCGGTCATAATTTCAGAGCCTGTTGAAACGCCTGGCAATAATGACAAGCCGATTTTGCGGGCAAATTGGCCCAGCTCTGTGGTGTAGCCCGGGCTTACCGCGAATTTACAGCCCACATCAAGAGAAGCTTGCGCGTCTTTTAAATTACGCACAGTACCTGAACCCATAATCGCATCTGGCACGCGCTTGGCGATTTGTTCCATTGCCTGCAAAGCACAGGATGAGCGCAAAGTCACTTCCAGCACGCGAATGCCGCCTTCTAGCAATGCTTCAGCCATCGGTACGGCATCTTCAACCTTGTTAATCACAATCACTGGAATGACGGGGCCTTCTTTTGCTAAATCTAATGTATTCATGGTTTTTACCTATCATTTAAAAATAATTGATTAAAATTCAAAACGTATTCCAGCCTGCGCGGGAATTACGGCTCGAGATGTCTCTAGTTAAAAAGCTTTTTTAAAAACTTTGATAATCGGCCGAGAACTAGGCGCATGAGCGTATACAGTACGATGAGTACGGCAAGCCCAATAATTCAAATCAAGGCGCAACGACGTTATCGATCTATTTGCAAAGTTTTAAAGCCAAGTGATGGCGCCTTCTTCAGCTGACAACACATTCTTACGCATACCGCCAAACAACTCACGCCCTAAATCATGCGCATTGTGGTGACGCTTGGTATCTGAAAGCTCTTCAACTTCACGCTCAGCCCACTCATCTTCATCCACCAGCACGTTCACCATGCCCACGGTCGCATTTAAGCGGACAATATCCCCGGTACGGATTTTTGCAATCGCCCCACCTGCAGAAGCTTCAGGCGTCATGTGAATCGCGGCAGGAATCTTGCCTGAAGCACCACTCATGCGGCCGTCTGTCACAATCGCCACCATAAAGCCTTTGTTTTGCAGCACTGCCAATGGCGGAGTTAACTTGTGCAGTTCAGGCATGCCATTGGCTTTTGGCCCTTGAAAACGCACCACTGCCACAAAATCTTTTTCCAGCTCACCACGGTCAAAAGCTGCGAGCAATTCTTCTTGCGCATCAAACACAATGGCAGGCGCTTCAATAATATGGCGATCTGGCGGCACGGCAGAAATTTTAATGACACTACGGCCCAGATTACCCTTCAGCAAACGCAAACCGCCTGACTCATCAAACGGAAACGCTGCGGTACGCACAATGGTTTCATCCAGACTTTCTTTGGGTAAATCCTTCCACACTAACTTATTCTCTTCTTTTACTGGCAATTTACCGTAATCGCGCAACCCGCCGTAAGCAACAGTGTACACATCTGGGAACATATAACCTGCGTCGATAAGTTCTCGAATCACAAAAGCAGGGCCGCCAGCAGACTGGAATTCATTGACATCGGCTTTACCGTTCGGGTAAACGCTGGCTAATAATGGCGTAGTTTTTGCCAAGTGATAAAAGTCTGTCCAGTCAATCATGATGCCTGCCGCACGCGCAACCGCTACCCAGTGAATCAAGTGATTGGTCGAGCCACCCGTTGCCAACAAAGCTACCATCGCATTCACAATGACATGCTCATCCACCAATTTACCAATCGGCGTAAATTGTTCTTGTTTGGTGTTATTGAGCACCATTTTAACGGCTTCACGCGTCAATAATTCACGTAAACCATCATTGGGGTGTACAAACGCCGCCCCTGGTACATGCAAGCCCATGGCTTCCATTAACATTTGATTGCTATTGGCTGTACCATAAAACGTACAGGTTCCGGCACTATGATAAGCGGCCGATTCAGACGCTAATAACTCATCGCGCCCCACCAGCCCTTGTGCATATTTTTCACGCACTTTTGATTTTGTGGTGTTATCAATGCCTGTTGCCATTGGGCCAGCAGGCACAAACACACAGGGCAAATGACCAAAATGCAGTGCGCCAATCAACAAACCCGGGACGATTTTATCGCAAATGCCAAGCAACAATGCGGCATCAAATACATCGTGTGAAAGGGCAATGGCCGTACTCATGGCGATTGTGTCGCGACTAAATAACGACAGTTCCATGCCCGGCTCGCCTTGGGTAATGCCATCACACATGGCAGGCACGCCGCCCGCCACCTGTACAGTAGCCCCTAACTTATGCGCTTCATTACGAATAATATCGGGGTAACCCACATAAGGTTGGTGTGCAGAAAGCATTTCATTGTAAGCCGTTACAATGCCAATGTTTGGCGCCTTTTCGACGACCACCTTGAACTTATCATCACTGGGCATTGCTGCATAGGCATGCGCCAAATTTGCACAGCCTAAGCGCCCTGTACTTTTGGGGCGATTAATCATCGCATCAACTCGTTGCAAATACGCAGTGCGAGTTGGGCGACTTTTTTCTATGATGCGTTCGGTAACTTCAATATGGGACTGTTTCATGACTAGGCCTTCAACTTAAGATGGTGCTTCAATGGGGCTAAAACCTTCACCCTGATTATCGCTAATTAGGCGCTATACGTCAAATCTAACACGAGCATTAGTCACACAGAGTTGCGCTAAATCAACTAGCAAAAAAGCGCGTGCGGCACGGGTTCAGTTGCAAATATATTTGCAATGTTCCAATGTTGCCCGCAGAGCTAGCAACCTATATTTTTGTTACCAGCACATCTTCCATCATTAAATACTCTAAATCACAGCCGTAAAACATGTTGAGCGCATCGGTGGGTGAGCAAATCATCGGCTCACCACGGCGATTAAGTGAGGTATTCAACACCACAGGATTACCACGCAGTTTTTCAAGATGTTCAATAAGCTCATAATAACGCGGGTTGGTTTCGCGCGTTACCACTTGCGCACGCGCGGTGCCATCTTCATGCACCACCTCAGGAATACGCGATTTCCATTTTTCTGCCACGTCAAAGGTAAACGTCATATAAGGCGCGGGATGTGCGGTTTGCAAAATATCTTCCGCCACGCGGTCTAGCATACTGGGGCAAAATGGACGCCAGCGTTCACGATATTTAATTTGTGCGTTAATACGGTCTGCCACACCGGGGTAACTTGGGTCGCCCAAAATGCTGCGGCAGCCAAGCGAGCGTGGGCCAAATTCCATACGTCCTTGTAACCAAGCTAATGGGTTGCCACTGGCCAGCAATTCTGCACCTTTTTGTGCGGCATTTTCTACACGTGTAAATACGGGTTTTGCTGGGTGCGCTTCACAGGCGGCAATACACTCTTCGGTGGTAAATGCTGGGCCCAAATACGCGTGTTCCATTTTATGAATGGTGTCGCCCGCCAAATGCCCCGCATAAGTGGCGGCACCCAACGAAGTTCCGTTGTCACCAGAGGCTGGCTGCACAAACAATTCTTTCACATGTGGCAACGCAATAATGCGCTGATTCAATTTCACATTCAGCGCTACGCCGCCCGCCATGGCAATGCGGCCAGTTTCTTTGATAATATCGCCTAAATAATAATCAATCATTTTCAACGCAGTATCTTCTAGCAGTTGCTGAACCGACGCCGCATAATGAATATAAGGATTGTCAATTTCATCGCCGTGGCGCTTTGGCCCAAGCCATTCAATGAGTTCTGGCGTGAAATAATAGCCTTTGCCGCCTTCTTTATAACGACGTAACCCGACCACATTCACTAATTGAGTGTTGACTTTTAACTCACCATTTTCAAACGACACTAGGCGCGATAAATCGTATTTTTTCGGGTCGCCATAAGGTGCCATGCCCATCACTTTAAACTCGCCATCGAGCATTTCAAAACCGAGATATTCAGTAATCGCACCGTACATGCCGCCGAGTGAATCAGGGTCGTAAAACTCTTTAATTTTGTGGATTTTGCCGTTTTCGCCATAGCCAAAAAATGTGGTGGCATATTCGCCTTTGCCGTCAATGCCTACAATGGCAGTTTTTTCTTTAAAACCACTTAAATGATAAGCACTAGAAGCGTGCGCCAAATGGTGTTCAACTGGCACAAACTTAGCGTTAGTTAAGCCCAAGTCCGCCATCAATTTGAGCGATTTATCGCGGTTACGTCTAAAGCGGCGATTACCGTTAAATAATGCATCTAAAGCGCGGTCTGGCGCATACCAATGGCGCTTGGCGTAATGCCAACGCGCATTGCTCGAAAGCGGAATTTCCGCATACGGAAACGCGACAATATCGACCTCTTCAGGCTGAATGCCTGCTTGCTTCAAGCAAAATTTTGCGGCTTCATAAGGAAATTTATTTTTTGCATGCTTGTCGCGAATAAAGCGCTCTTCTTCAGCTGCGGCAATAATTTTGCCATCTACTAAAATAGCGGCCGAAGCATCATGCCCCAATGCGCCTGATAAACCTAAAACAATCATGGTGAAACTTTCAAAGTGATTTTGATAAGAATGGTGCTATTTTACTGTGTTTAGGCGAAATCGTTAAAGATAATGCAAGGGTAAATATGGTTTTTGTACAGCAACGCATTGTTAAAAAAAGCTGATTATTGCTCCGAGAGAATTTTATGCCTCTGGAAGCCTTGTAAATAAAGGCTTAGCGAGCAGGTCAAAAGGTTATGCGTTTAAATAACCCCTGCACGCGATAAAATTGATGGTGAAAATGCGTCATCCGCTTCATCATAAACCTGTACAAACGCATCTTTGAAAAGCGTTGTAAGCGCAGCAGCATGTTGCCAATTGCGCATAAAACGTTGTAAATCTTTCACATGTTTTGACTCAAAATTCCAAGCATTGGCCTGCATCGCATCTAAATCAAGCAACAGCGGCTTGCCATCTTTAATTTTGATATTCGTTGCTTTGCAATCGCCATGTGAGATTTTAAGCAAATATAAGCGGTAAAACAGTTTAGCCACTTCAAGCGCTACTTGCTGCTTGGTTTCTATATCTGTCGTTTGTGCAAAAAATTGTGCAATATCGGGCGCATCCACAAATTCGCTTACAAAATAGGCGCGCGCCCGCAAAACTCCGAAGCGCTCTTCAAACAACGCCAGCGGCTTGGGTGTGGCGATGTTCGCCATCTGCAAACGAAACGCATTTGCCCATGAGGTAGCCGCCCGACTTTTGCGAAAAGCCCGGCTGACTTTATGCGATAATCCTTTGATATTGTAACGCTTTATCACTACTGCACGATGAGCGATTTCAGCTTTAGCAATAGTACAAGTATTGCCGTTTTTGATGTTTTGCGTAGGATTTTCTAAGTAGGCATCTAACTCAGTCAATGTTTTTTCTTCAACTACAAAATCACACGCGGTTGCAGCATAGCGGCTAAAATTTTGTATCACTTTCACATCGGTGCAATTGCGAAAAACCTTTTTATCCGCATAATTTCGGCTCACCTGCGCGCGGATTTTTTGTGTCTGCGCCCAAACTGTAGTAACAAGTTCAGCAGAAAACTGCATATTTGTTTGCGTACAATATCGCTGGGTTAAATCGGCAATCCACACATCATCTTGCACATCCATTTTTGAAAATAGCGTGGCCAAATTACTTAACTTCTGCTTAGTTTTAAATAATGTATTGAGCGGACGAATGCCATCGCCATCCAGTGTATAAATGGCTTGGGTTTTAGTTTCTACCAAGAAATTTTTAAAATATAAATCGGTTTGAATTAAACCCGATTGATGATGCTGCGCGACTACTTTTACTAGTTGTTGCATCAACGATAAACGTGCATTTTTATCTAGCAGCGCATAAACCACTTCAGCATTTTGTGATGTGTCTATGGCCGCAAAGATAGCCACAAACCCGCCAGCGGATTCTGTTTCACCTTCAAATAAACGTGCTGGGGTCGCAATATCGGCTTTGACGAGTAACTGAACACCTGCAATATCGCGTTCAAAGTGTATTTTTGCACGTGGACCAGTAAACTTTTTGGCATATACCGCTTGATGATTCCAAAAGCCACGCACCACCTCGCGCTGGTGCGGCACGGTTCTCACCACAGCCTCAACTTCAATCGGCGGCGCGTTTTTTAGAAGTATCTGCAACTGCGTGAATTAGGCTTTACGCAAAATATAGACACGCCACATGGCGTAATAAGGCAGAAAATCGATATGATCGACAATGTTAAATCCCGCTTGACCAAACTCTTGCTCAATTTGCTTGGCTGGAATAACGAAGCGGTTTTGATTGGGCCCACGTGGATGTCTTTCTTCAGACTTTCTGCGTTGATAAGCTTTTAAATTGCCATCCACCCATAAAGATAAAATAACCGTATCTTTAGTCACGCGATGAAACTCTTTTAGCATGGCAATGCGGTGTTCTGACTGGCCAATATGATGCATCAATCGCATGCTGAAAATGCTGTCAACGGCTTTATCTTGCATGTCAATTGCAAACGCTGATGTCTGGAATGCAGTCACGCGTGAGGCAATCTCTTTCGGGCAATGCTCCAGTGCAACCGCCACCATATCAGCTGAGTTGTCCGCGCCGATGATTTTGCGGTTTGGATTTTCAGCCAACGTAGGCCAAAAGCGCCCTGCACCACAGGGTAAATCAAGCACCTCTTTAGGCTCGCCGGCAATTTTCAGGGCTTTGCGCGCTATTTGCACATCGCGCCAGTGGGAAAGTCTCGGCTCTAAGCCACGCTGATGTTTTTCGTAATAATATTGTGAATGCTCACGTGTATATTTATTTGAAAACTCGAGCTTGATGGGCGCTTCTTTAGGTTTTGACATTGTGTAAAGGTACCTTGAAAATTTTAGTTAGGCTGAATAATAGTTGAATTATACCAATTACTTGTGCTTTACTCGATTAGAACGTTTGATAATCAATCGACAAAGCCATTTTGAATAAGGTGTTAAACGTTTAATACCAAAATATTGCAGGTAAAAATACATTCTTGTCGTTTTACTCCAATATTTGGCGTGCCGATTCAATACAGATAAATCAATGAGCGTACGCAAAACCGGCAGCCAGTTAATTCTGGATTTTTCTAAATCGATGACAGCCAACTCGGGTGCGGCCTGGTTGCTAAAATTCACGAACAGATGTTTAGGATAAAACGAGCGATGCTGGACCTTGGCCAAATGGAGCTGACGGGCGAATTTTGCCACCGCTTTTGCCAGCGCACGTTGCGTTGTTTTGCCTGGAGATTGATTTGCAAATAACGTTTCAGTTAAAGCCTCTAACGATTGAAACCCAAGCAACTCACGGGTCATCAACGTGGTTTTTAAGTCCCCCTGCGGATTTCGGCCAAACAACAGCACCTCTGGCGCTCTAATATTTTTTGATGCCAAATATTGCATCATTTCGAATTCGCGCTGAAATGTAGGCACACCACGAATAGGGTGCAAAAAAGAGGTGCGACAATGATTCTCTTGCTTCTTTAAAAAAGCGCCAATAGCGTTGCCGTCTTCTTGCGCAATGCTAATGCGCCCCACACCGCTCCAGCCGCCACGCCTTTCATTAGGCTCTTCAAACCAATCAACTTTGTATGCCCAGACTTTTTCAAAAGTATCTAATTGATTTTTTTGCAGTAATTGCGCATGTTTTGCAGAAATAAAGTTTAGCAAAACTCACTCCATTCAATCATTTTAATTGGTGAGCATTTTATCAGGTTACGCCACAAATTTACGCACCCCATTCCGTTATCCATTAAAATAGCGCAAACCTTATGCTGACCTTACTCTCCAAAACACTTGCTTGCTTATCCTTGCCGATGATTCATCGCTTAGGCGCAGCATTGGGCTGGCTATTGCATTGGTGTACCCCTGCATCGGCGCAATTGCAGCATAAAAATCTACAACAAAGTCATATTTGCGCGAATGAAACCGAGATTAGCCGCGTGATTCACGCCAACATTGCCGAAACGGGCAAAGCGATTTTAGAAACATTGGCGATTTGGCAATGGCCGCAAGAAAAAGCCCTGTCGCTGGTAAAAGCCTGCCACAACTGGCATTTGGTAGAAGAGGCTTTAGCGCGAGGCAAAGGCATTATTTTCCTGACTCCGCATTTGGGCTGTTTTGAAATAACCTCTATTTATTACGCTGCAAAAAATCCGATTACCGTACTGTTTCGTCCGCCAAAAAAATCTTGGCTTGCGCCATTGATTGATTCAGGGCGCAGCAAAGGCCAAGTGACGCTCGCGCCCGCCAATGCGCAAGGTGTGCGTGCGATTTTACAGGCTTTAAAACGCGGCAAAGCGGTCGGCATTTTGCCAGACCAAATCCCGAATGAAGGCGAAGGCGAATGGGCGGATTTTTTTGGCAAACCCGCCTACACCATGACGCTTGCCAGCAAATTGGCTGAAAAAACGGGTGCGGCAGTCATCATGGCATTTGGTGAACGATTGGCCAATGGCGAAGGTTATGAAGTTCATCTTTCGGCTGTAGAAAGCATCGCAACACCCGCTTTACTCAACCAAGCCATCGAAACCCAAATCAGGCAAAAACCAGCGCAATATTTGTGGCGTTATCACCGCTATAAAGTGCGGCGCGGTAGCTTACCAAAAGCGTAAAACTGGCATTGATTGCCAATCTAAAAAAACTATATTTCGCTTAATATTTCCCTCGAGAAAAATTTAATGCTCTGCAAGCCTTTATTTATAAGGCTCGCAGAGCATCGAAAAAGGTTGCGCAAAAAAACAGGTGGATTTAACTGTTTTTTTTTAATGCATCTTTGACTTTTCAACATCTAGCCGTTGCTGAAATTTTTTGCTGTGATATTTAGCATAAAGTTGGTTGGCACGTGTTTCGGCTTTTGCCCAAAAATGCGCAGTTTGTGGCAAATAATGTTGCTTAAATAACGCCCAATCATGGTCGGTAAAACCGCAATCCATGGTAGAAAAAATCAAGCCTGCAATATCCTTTATTACCGCACCTCCACCACTTGGCTGACTTAGCATCATACGATGCAAATCAATTAAAATCAGGTTCACCTCGCCTTGTGCTAATGCGGCTTTTTTTAAAGCTAAATGGCACAGGTAAAAATCACGATGGCATAGTCCTGCACCGTGCATTTTTGTAGCTAGTTGTGCCATTTTAATCATCACTTGTTGTTTAAATTGCGCATCAGGGGGATTAGTTTTCCAGTCGGCACACACATCTTCGAGCGAGGTAATATCGCCTAAATCTTGCGTAATAATAAATGACTGTTGCTTAGCTGGGTTGTTGCCCTGCACGCCATAACCCACTAAAGGTGTAGTGGGGATGCCAATTTCATCCAATTTTTGAATCGCCCGCACTTCAGTCATCGCGCCAAGCACAGGCTCTTTAAAACTCAAGTAACTTTTAAATATCTCGCCCCAGCCCACACCGAAATGCTGTTTAATAAAGTAGCTTTTATCCCCTAGCGTGACCTGTATGGTTTTGCGTCCACGCACGTCGCGAAAAACTTTACCCTGCATTTGCATGATTTCTGCAAACGGGTCTGCACCAAAAAATGGGCGAAGGGATTCAGGTAAATTAAGTTGATTCATTCAATACACCTTCACCCCAACCTTCTCCCGCCTGCGGGCGAGGGAGTTTTTTGTTTGCTAATGTAATTAAATAATCCGCCTCTGCAGTTGCCGAAGTGGTGTTTTTGATATGTCGTGTATATTGCTCGCCATTGATTTGCCACGCCGTTTTTTGCTCAGATTGCAGCATATCAGCTAATGCCGCATTCATCGATTCTTGCTGATAGGGCGCCGTTAAAACCACGCCAGCGTTGGCCAGTGCAATATGCGGCGCATAACCACACACATCGGTCACCAGCACGGGCAAGCCAGCAGTCATGGCTTCAATCAGCACAATGCCTGCCAACTCAGAGCGCGCAGGATGCGCTAGCACATCAGCACCTACCATTAAATCAGCCACATCATCGCGCCCGCCTGCTTGAATACAGCGGTGTGCAATATGGCAGTCTTTTGCATAAGTTTGCATATCACTTTTTGATTCGTATTCACCAATTGCAATTAGCCAAGTATTGTCTTGCAAAGCCTTAGGCAATGCCGCGAGCGCCTCTATGGTTCTATCCACACCTTTACGCACAAAAGCCGAACCTACCGTTAAAATGATGTTGGCGTTTTCAGGCAAGTTAAACTGCGCCCGTACGTATTGGCGACATTGCTTGCGGTTTTTGCCTGCAAATTTTTCAAGTGGAATACTGGGCGGCAATAAATAAAAGCGTTCGTCAGGAGTTTGATAAAACTGCTGAAAACTTTGTTTTTCACGCGCAGTGAGCAATAAAATTTGAGTTTGGCTTTCTTTTCCAAATACCGCTTTTTCAGCCTCTGCAAAAAAGCGATAGCGCCCAGTGAGTTTGTAGAAAAAGCCTTTTTTGTGCGTACGCTCCACATAGCACGGGTCAGCCGCATAGTAAGCATCTAGCCCAGCCATGCGGTTAAACCCCACGACTAAATCCACAGGATTTTTTACTAGTGCCTGCTGCATCGCATGAATGAGTGATTGATGCTTTTGGTGGTTCATCCAACCGCTGCTGGGCAATAGTTGCACTTTAATCCGCGCTTCAGGCATTTCACCGCGCCATTCCCCTGTAAAAATGGTGACTTCATGCCCTGCAGCTGCGCAGTCATGCGCGATCCGCAACATATCGCGCTGCACGCCGCCGTACGGAAACACTTTAAAAATAAGAAACGCAAATTTCAATGGAATAGACGACTTTTTTGCAGGTGATGAAAAAACCTAATTGTATGCGAAAATGACGTTTATGCTGAAACTGCTTATCGTTAAAACCTCGTCATTAGGCGATGTCATTCACAACTTACCGATTATTCATGACATTTGTCATCATATTGCTGATATTGAAATAGATTGGGTGGTAGAAGAAAGTTTTGCGGACATTCCTAAGCTGCACGCAGACGTAAACCGTGTTATTCCTGTGGCAATGCGTCGCTGGCGCAAGTCAATTTTTAGCAAAAAAACTTGGCAAGAAATCAAGCTCGCCAAACAGCAAATTCAGCAAAAACAATACGACATCGTCCTCGACACGCAAGGACTGCTCAAAAGCGCCTTTATTTGCAAATTAGCGCACGGCATTAAACATGGTTACGACAAACACTCCATCCGCGAGCCAATTGCCAGCCGTTTTTATGATGTCACCCATGCGTGCACGTACCAGCAGCACGCTGTAATACGCAATCGCACGCTGGCGGCGTTGAGCTTGGGTTACCCAGTGCCGACTGGCGCACCTAATTACGGTTTAGGTGAAGCGTTACTCACCGTGAACTTACCAAAACCTTATGTGATTGGCCTGCACGGCACAAGCCGCGACAGCAAATTGTGGCCGTTACAGCATTGGATTCAGCTAGGCAAAGCGCTCGCTGATCAAGGCCTGCATTTAGTGCTGCCTTGGGCGAGTGATGAAGAAGAAAGCCGCGCCAATGTGATTGCCATTTCACTCAACAATGCCACCGTATTGCCCAAATGTACCATTGAAGAACTTGCCGTCATTATCTGCCAAGCTCAGGCCGCTGTGGGCGTAGACACAGGTTTATCGCACCTTGCCACAGCACTAAATATACCAACAGTCGCTATTTACACAGACACCAACCCAGCACTCACAGGTGTGATGGCGGGTGCGCATCAACCTGCCGTTAATTTAGGTGGTATTGGGAAAATACCAAGTGTGGTTGAAGTAATGAATACGCTTTTGACGTTTAAAAATAGTGAGTTATAGATTCAGTTAGAAGCTACAAGTGTAAATATGCAAAAGCCATTTACTTTTTCAAGGTTATTTGATAATTCCATTAAAAAAACAGCATTTATTTTTATTGTGGCGTCTATATTGCCTATTTTATTAAGCTGGAAATCATTAACATACGAACCGACAAGTTTTGATCAACTAAAAATTGTAGAGGGTAAAGTTTATATAGGTCCTTTAAGACCACCAGGTCCTCGTTCTAGAGCTAGCTACTGGCCCTTTAGTTTAATCATTGACGGTAAAAAAGTTGAATATCTATGTTGTCAATTTAATAAAGAAGCAAGAGCTCTATATCGGGGCAAACTCGCCAAGGCATGGGTCGATAAAAGTCATCGTATATATCAACTCGAAATTGACGATAAACTAGTAGTTACCTATAAAAACCAAAAAAATAAGTTTTTAGCATCTCAACAAAAAAACGCGACTGACGCATTTATATTCTTAATTTTAGCTAGCTTGTTTTTTTATATAGCACAAGTGGCCGAACCTCCAACTCTTCTCAAGAGCGAAAATCGGTATTAATTACAAACTACCATTTTAAGTATTGCTAACCCACGCGCAATTAAAGTCTGTTTTATAGCACAATTCAA
>JAKQTB010000035.1 GCA_029569495.1 Pseudomonadota bacterium
CATACTTGTCATAAATCTAAGTGTAAGCACTTGTATTTTCTGAGGCTTAGCTTAAGCCAAGCGGTTAAGTTAAATTCAATATCAATATCGAACAAGTTAACCGCGCCTAAGTAAGCTCGTCTCAATCCACAAGCACCCACACTTATCAGTTGTTATTTTGTTAAAGAGCTAAATATTTAAAGCTGCATCAGCTTCAAACTTGGTTGCGGGAACAGGATTTGAACCTGTGACCTTCGGGTTATGAGCCCGACGAGCTGCCAGACTGCTCCATCCCGCGTCCGATTCAACGCACTTGTCGTCGAGAGGTGAGACTATAGCAAACCTTGGCAGCTACCGCAAGAACATTTCAACTTTTCTTTTGGAATTTTGAATAAAAACCATTTTAAGGAAGATTGTAGCGCCGAATTTAAGACATCACTTTTCTAACGTAATCCAAGTCTGTTTGTGTGTCTACGCCGGCTGCTGGGGCGCTTTCAGTAATGGTTACCGCTATTTTATAGCCATGGTGCAACACGCGAAGTTGCTCTAAAGATTCTGCTTGCTCTAAACTGCAGGGCTCAATACTGGCGTACTGCTTCAAAAATTTTGTTCTGTAGGCATAAATTCCAATATGCCGATAAATAGAAACATCCTTTGCTAGGGCGTCATCAGCAAAGGTGTCTCTGGGGTAAGGAATGGGAGCGCGACTAAAATAGAGCGCATTTGAATTAGCATCCAGCACGACCTTGACCACATTTGGATTGATGAACTCCTCCTTAGTACGAATGGCATGACACGCTGTTGCCATAACCGCATCTCGATGATGGCTCAGTGTGTTTGCTACCTCTAGTATTAAAGACGGTTCAATAAGCGGTTCATCACCCTGCACATTCACAATAATGGAATCATCTGACCAGCCCTGTTTAAGCGCGACCTCTGCAATACGGTCTGTGCCACTTCGATGGCTGACAGAAGTCATCACTACCTGACAATCAAATTGCGCTAATGCATTAAAAATGCGCGCATCATCGGTGGCAACTATCACCTGTTTAGCACCGCTTTTTTTAGCCTGCTCAACAACCCAAGCCACCATCGGCTTGCCCGCAATATCTAACAGAGGTTTGCCTGGCAGCCGCGTACTCGCATACCGTGCTGGTATCACAACATAAAACTCAGGAACATTCACAGTCGTCATGCTAACTTACTCTGTATATTCATCTTGCTCTAAATGGCGCGCTTCTTCTTCCAGCATAACGGGAATACCGTCTTTGATTGGGTAAGCCAATCGTGCTGATTTGGAAATCAGTTCATTTTTCTCTTTATTATAAATCAATGCACCTTTGGTCACAGGGCACACTAAAATCTGTAATAATTTTGTATCCATTTTATATTCCCAACTTTTCTTGCAGGAGTGCAATAAGCGACACTCCATCTAAATTAGTCACGTTCGCTGTCACTGGTAAAAACCATGCCTCATTTAACCCTAGTTCACTGCATTTTACGGCATCTTTTTCTGTCATCACCAATGTTTTATCTGCAAATTTTAATAAATCTTCAGCCGCGTACAGATGGTGATCGGCAAAGCTTATGCTTTCAAATTGTAAACCCATTGATGATAGTTGATTGAAAAAACGGGACGGATTTCCAATTCCGGCAATTGCGACTAATTTTTTATGTTTAAAAATTTGTGCAGGCTGTCCGTCAGCCTCACCGGTAACAGGTAAAAATTTATCACCCTGTAATTGTAAATTAAATTGGGGGGGTAATTTTGTAGCAAGGTCAAGATTTGGCTGATTTGCACTATCTACAATTGCATCTACAGCCTGTAGTCTTGCTACTTTTTCACGTAATGGGCCCGCTGGTAATAATAAGTGATTGCCGAAACCGTCTTTAGAATTAATTAAAGCTATTTCCATATCTCGCGCTAAACGGTAATGCTGAAGGCCATCGTCACTAATAATCACATTACAGTCTGGATGCGCAGCTAATAATGCTCTTCCGGCTAAAACGCGGTCTGCAGCAACAAACATGGGGCATGCAGTGCGCTTGGTAATTAGCACAGGCTCGTCGCCTACCTGCAGCGGGTTACTATGCGCAAATACTTCTGTTGCTTGTTTAGCGCTACCACCATAGCCCCGGCTGACAATCCCTGGTCGATAACCTTGCTGCTGTAGCGTATTGGCCAGCCATATCACCATCGGCGTTTTGCCTGTGCCACCTACGCTAATGTTTCCGACCACAATCACCGGCACGTTCAAGTGTATACTTTTTAACAAGCCAATTTGATAGAGTGTACGTCGAATATAGACAATGGCGCCAAACAACCAGGAGAGCGGCATGAGTAAAATATGCCAAGGCGTGATTGTTTGCCATTGCTTTTGAAACCAATTACGCATGTTAGATTTTGGGCCGATTGAAGTCACAAACTGCTAAGTATTAAACTGCTTTTGATACAATTTGGCATAGTGCTGATTTTGCCTCATCAGATCGTCGTGCGTACCAGTTTCAATGATTTTACCCTGCTCCATCACCATAATGCGGTCTGCGTTTTCTATCGTACTCAAGCGATGCGCAATGACAATACTGGTGCGATTTTGCATTAAAGCATCCATGGCTGCTTGAACATGTTGTTCAGATTCCGTATCGAGCGCTGATGTCGCTTCGTCTAATAATAAAATGGGTGCATTTTTTAGAATGGCACGCGCAATCGCGATGCGCTGGCGCTGCCCGCCTGATAAGCGCACACCACGATCGCCGATTTCATTTTGCAAACCGAGCGGCAGTTGTTGAATAAACTCCCACGCATGCGCAGCCTTTGCGGCAGCAATAACTTCTTCTTCGGTTGCACTTCTCAACACACCATAGGCAATATTGTTAAATATTGTGTCATTGAACAACACAATATCTTGGCTCACCATTGCGAACTGTTCACGCAGGTTTCTAAGTTTGAGTGCGCGAATATCGACGCCATCAAGCAATACAACACCTTGTTGCAGTTCATAAAAACGCGGCAACAAATTCACTAAAGTGGTTTTACCGCCGCCGGAACGCCCGACTAGCGCAATTTTTTCACCCGCTTTGATGGTAAAACTCAAATTATCTAAGGCAACACCACTGGCATTTTCGTAACGCAAGGTGACGTTTTTAAATTCAATCTCGCCTTTTGCACGCATTACCTCAATTGCGCCTTCGTCTTGCTCAGGCGCGGCATCCATCACTTCAAAAATACTTTGCGCGGCAGCAAGTCCGATTTGAAAGTCTTCGTTAGCTGCCGCGATATGTTTAATCGGTGAAATCATCATTAGCAGTGCGCCCACAAAAGCCGCGAACTCGCCGATTGTAAAATGACTAATTGCATAATAAATCACCAATCCAAGCGCAATGGCTGCAAACATTTCCACCATAAAACTGCTCAAGCCAGCGATACGGGTCAAACGTAATTCAATACGCCGATTATTGGTGACAATTTCAGAAAAACGATTTAACTCAAAATCTTGCGCACCAAAAATTTTAACGATGCGCTGGCCAGCAATCGCCTCTTCCGCCGATTTTGTCATGCTTCCAACGCTGTCTTGCACAAGCTTTGCACCACTTTTAAGTTTAGGGGTGACCTGCCTTAAATAAAAGGCAATAAAAGGCAAAATGCAGGCAAACACAAGGGTCAGCTGCCAATCGAGGTATAACATGTATCCCAGCAAACCAATTACAGTGAGAATGTCGCGCAAAATATTAAGCCAGGAACGGGTGGTGGCGGTTGAAAGCCGCTCGACATCGTAGCCAAATTTAGCCACCAATGCGCCTGAAGAGCGCGCATCAAAATAATTGACTGGCAGCACCATGAGTCGAGCAAACATTTCCTTACGAAAATCTTCTACCACGCGCCTAGCAACGGTGCGCATTGAATAAACAGAGATGTAGCCTGCAAGGCCGCGAATAAACATCAAGCCAAAAATCATTAATGGCAAAATGATTTCCTGCCCAGCCGCTTTTTTTACAAAACCTTCGTCGGTTACCTGTTTGATGAGCGCTAAAAAGCCCGTATTGCTGGCAGATAGCACCACGAGCGATAAAATACTGGTGACGAACACATACTTATAGCGCCACGCATAGCGAAACAAGCGCAAATATAATACTTTTGCGTTGGCAATTTGCGGAAGTTTTTCTTTATTACGCCTGGATTTTGACATTAGTCAGTACTAATAAAAGGTTATGCATCACAAAAGCGGCTTTTTGTGATTGAAAGTGGTTGAAGTTGTAAATTATTTAATTACCCGCTGGCTGTTGGGTTGCAAAAGTGATGTGCGTGTAGCCTGCCGTGCGTGAAGCTTCCATCACATCGATCACGGATTGATGGGTCGCTTTTGCATCTGCATTAATAATAATCGTGGGCTCTTTGCCACCCTGCGCGGCTGCTTGCAGCGCCGCGCCTATGCCAGAAACGGAGGTATCTGCCAGCGCTTTACCATTCACAACATACTTACCGCTCGCATCCACGCCCACTTCAATCGTGAGCGGTTTGTCTTGCGCCTGATTAGCTTCAGCGGTTGGCAGATTAATTTGCAGCTCACTGGTGCGCGAGAACGTAGCACTCACCACCAAAAATATAATAATCACCAGTAGCACATCAATAAGCGGCACGAGATTCATCTCGAGTTCTTCATGACGTTTTCCGCGTTGAAAGTTCATCCTATTTCTTTCAGTTTTGACTCGTTGATTCCAGAACGCTTACTTGCGTTCACCATGAATGATTTCCACCAGCTTAATTGCCTGCTGTTCCATACCCACCAGCAAGTCATCTACTTTTGACCGGTAATAGCGATATGCCACCATTGCCGGCACCGCAACAATAATACCCGCAGCCGTGTTATAAAGAGCCACAGAAATACCGCGGGCAAATTGTGCAATATCGTGGCCAGTATTTGTAAATGCGCCAAAAAGTTCCACCATACCAATCACGGTACCGAGCAAGCCCAACAAGGGTGCAACCGTGGCAATAGTACCCAAAGTGGAAAGGTAACGCTCAAGACTGTGCGCCACCGCGCGCCCGGTTTCTTCAATCGCTTCTTTGGTCACTTCTCGCGAGTTTGCGGTATTGACTAAAGCACTTGCGAACACTTTACCAAGTGGTGAGTGCTGCTCTAACTTGGCAATTGTTTCTTTTGCCACACCGCCAGCAGCCAGCCATGACTGCACTTCGGGCAGAAGATTTTGTGGTGCTACACTTGATTCACGCAATGCTAAAGCACGCTCACCAATGATTGCAACAGCAATTACTGATGCGATAATAAGGGGCCAAATTGGCCAGCCAGCTTGTTTAACAATAGCACACATGCCCGTTTCACAGCTTTGAACTACCTTATACGAAATAAATACAGTAACAAATAAAAGTGCTAGTCCAATCCAGCTAAGCCAATCTTTTTTCAAAATATTTCCAACCTTTCTAAACCTGCAAATAAAGCATAAATTTTTTCTTGCGATACTTTAGCTTGTCGCCCGCGTTTGGGCAAGCAAGAACAACAATTAGTCAATAAAAGTTAA
>JAKQTB010000036.1 GCA_029569495.1 Pseudomonadota bacterium
GTGAATGGTGTTGCAACCAGCAAAAGCTAACATCAGCAAAATCAATACAAAACGTTTAAACATGATTTGGTCCTTTTTAATAACGCATTTTTAATAACTAATTGTTATTCTAATGGCTTTATGAAGTTTTAAATATAAAAGCGACACTTTAAAGCATCGCTTTTTTTATAAAACAAAAGACTTACATCGCTGCCACGATTTGATCGCCCATTTCAGAGCATGACACACGCTTCATGCCTTCCTCAAAGATGTCACCAGTACGGTAACCCGCTGCCAATACTGTTTTCACTGCATTTTCAATACGTTGCGCTGCCGCCTCGTTATCAAAAGTGTAGCGCAACATCATGGCAGCTGAAAGAATGGTTGCGATTGGATTAGCCAAGTTTTTGCCTGCAATATCAGGTGCTGAACCATGTGAGGGCTCGTACAACCCTTTTTTGGTTGCATTGAGTGAAGCGGATGCCAACATGCCAATAGAGCCTGTGAGCATTGACGCTTCATCTGACAAGATGTCACCAAAGATGTTGCCAGTCACCATCACGTCAAATTGTTTTGGGTTGCGAATCAGTTGCATCGCCGCGTTGTCCACATACATGTGGCTCAATTCAACTTCTGGATATTCCTTCGCAACATCAATCACGATTTCTTTCCAAAACTCAGTGGTTTCTAGCACGTTAGCTTTATCCACTGAGCACAATTTTGCTTTCTGACCATTTTTACGGCGCTTCATGGCGATACCAAATGCAACGTGTGCAATGCGACGCACTTCTGATTCGCTATAGACCATGGTGTTAAAGCCTTCACGCTCGCCATTTTCGTTGGTGCGCATGCCGCGTGGTTGACCAAAGTACACGTCACCTGTCAATTCACGCACAATCATAATATCCAAGCCTGCCACCACCTCTGGTTTTAGGGTTGAAGCATTGGCTAATTCAGGGTACAACACCGCTGGACGTAAGTTTGCGAACAACCCTAAATCTTTACGAATGCCTAACAAACCACGCTCTGGGCGCAATGGGCGATCTAAGTTGTCATATTGTGGCCCACCAACCGCGCCTAACAATACCGCGTCTGCCGCACGGCAGATGTTTTGCGTGAACTCTGGGTAAGGATGACCGTATTGGTCATACGCTTGACCGCCCAAAGGCGCTTCCGTGAAGGTCATGTCCATGCCTTCGTTTTTCAACACATCCAACACGCGCAAAGCTTGCTTGATAATCTCTGGGCCGATGCCATCACCGGGTAATACTGCAATATTCATTGTCATTTCAATTCCTTTTAATTTAAGCGAACAACCAAGGTTGCGCTGCTTTATGTTTGCCCTCAAACGCTTTAATCTCTTCTGCATGTAATAACGTCAAACCAATTTCGTCCAAACCATTCAACAAGTTATGTTTTGAAGTTGGGTGAATATCAAACGTGAATGTTTCACCAGAAGGCAAAGTCACGGCTTGTGAAGGCAAGTCTACGTTTAAGGTATAACCTTCTGTTGCTTCACATTCTTTAAATAACTTATCCACCATCGCATGGCTCGCTACAATCGGTAGCATGCCATTTTTATAGCAATTGTTAAAGAAAATATCCGCATAGCTTGGCGCAATAATCACGCGAAAGCCATAATCTTCAATCGCCCAAGGTGCGTGTTCACGGCTTGAGCCGCAACCAAAGTTCTCGCGCGCCAACATAATTTGTGCGCCCTTGTAACGAGGTTGATTGAGGACAAAATCCTTATTCAAGGGACGATTTGTGCAATCCATGCCAGGTTCACCATGGTCCTTGTAACGCCATTCATCAAACAAATAAGGACCAAAGCCAGATCGTTTAATACTCTTTAAAAATTGCTTTGGAATAATCGCGTCAGTGTCAATATTGGCGCGGTCTATTGGGCAAGCTAAGCCTTTTAATTGGGTAAATGCTTTCATTTTTGATTCCTTTTACAAACTGCGCACATCAACAAAATGGCCAGCAACTGCCGCGGCAACCGCCATTGCTGGGCTAACTAAGTGTGTACGTCCGCCTTGGCCTTGGCGACCTTCAAAGTTGCGGTTTGAAGTAGAAGCACAACGCTCGCCGGGGCTTAATCTATCTGCATTCATGGCTAAACACATACTGCAACCTGGCTCGCGCCATTCAAACCCTGCTTCAATAAAAATTTTGTCTAAGCCTTCCGCTTCGGCCATACGTTTTACTTGGCCAGAACCTGGCACCACCATGGCTAATGCAATACTGCTTGCCACTTTTTTACCTTTAGCAACGACTGCTGCGGCGCGTAAATCTTCAATACGGCTGTTAGTGCATGAGCCAATAAAGATTTTATCGAGTTTAATTTGTTCAATCGGCGTATTCGCGGTTAACCCCATGTATTTCAGTGCATTTTCAATACTGGTGCGCTTAGTTGCGTCTTTCTCTTGTGCAGGGTCTGGCACCAACCCATTAATCGGCAACACTTGCTCTGGCGATGTACCCCAAGTCACTTGCGGGGCAATATCAGCGCCATTCAGCACAACCACGCTGTCAAATGTGGCATCGGCATCGCTCGCTAATGTATTCCAGTAAGCCACTGCTTTATCCCAATCCGCTGGTTTTGGAGCGTATTGGCGGCCTTTTAAGTATTCTGCTGTTTTGGCATCTGGCGCGATAATGCCAGCGCGTGCGCCTGCTTCAATCGCCATATTGCAAATGGTCATGCGGCCTTCCATGCTTAAGGCACGAATCACATCGCCGCCAAACTCAATGGCAAAACCATTGCCGCCCGCTGTACCAATTTTACCAATCACCGCCAAAGCCACGTCCTTTGCAGTCACACCCACACCCAATTCGCCATCTACACGCACTAACATGCGTTTTGATTTTTTTGCGATTAAGGTTTGTGTAGCTAATACATGTTCTACTTCTGAAGTACCAATGCCGTGTGCCAATGCGCCAAACGCACCGTGCGTAGAAGTATGGCTATCACCACACACTACCGTCATGCCGGGTAAAGTTGTGCCGTTTTCAGGCCCAATCACGTGAATAATGCCTTGATTCGCGTGCTTGAACGGAAAGTACACCAACGCACCAGTTTCTTTAATATTGCTATCAAGCGTTTCTACTTGCAAACGTGAAATTGGGTCTTCAATGCCTTTCGCCCAATCTTTGGTAGGTGTGTTGTGGTCAGGGTTCGCCACAATGGTGTCGGCACGCCATGGTTTACGGCCAGCCAAGCGCAAGCCTTCAAATGCTTGCGGGCTCGTCACTTCATGCACCAAATGTCTGTCAATGTAAATCAAGCATGTACCATCTGCATCTTCATGCACCACGTGCGAATCCCATAATTTATCGTAAAGCGTTTTTCCCGCCATGCTGTACTCCTTAAGAAGGTAATTTGTAAAACTTGCGGTATTCTAAATCATCGCTAATACCTGTACAAGAATATGATTTATACTAGTATCAACACTAACAGCCTTACCAATACTTAACTACTTTGACATGCTAAAAAATGGTCACCGACACTAAACGCAAAGAACTTGGCGAATTTTTACAGGCCCTACGCCAACGTGGTACACCAGAGGAATTTGGCTTTCCCGCAGGCGCACGTAGGCGCACACAAGGCCTGCGCCGTGAAGAAGTCGCCCAGCTCGCAAGCATCAGCGCCACTTGGTATACGTGGATAGAACAAGGCCGTGATGTGAATATTTCCGCTGATGCTCTTCTACGCTTGAGTAAAGCACTAAAACTCAGCCGAACTGAACGCACCTATTTATTCGATATGGCCGATAGACGCGACCCACAAGCGCATAATAACGAAGCCGACTCCGCGCCAGAAACCTTAATCAAAATATTAGACAGCATCACCATACCCGCCTATATTTTGGGAAAAACTTGGAACGTGTTAGGCTACAACGCGCCCGCGCAAACGCTTTTTAATGAATGGTTTAGCCAAAACCTAGAGAAACCCAAGCAAGACGCGCCACCCAACTTGCTCAGATTAGTATTTACCCAGCCAAATGCTAAAAGTTTTATTGCCAACTGGGAGGCACGTAGCAAAAGGCTGGTTGCGGAATTTCGTGCAGACTGCCGTAGCAGGCTAGAAGAGCCAGAGTTAAAAAGCCTCGTTGCCGAACTCACACAAGCCAGTGCCGAATTTGAATTATTTTGGAAACAACACGACGTATTAGAGCGCCAAGGCGGCTTGCGTGAGTTTAACCATGCCACACTAGGCTTGCTCACCTACCAACAAATTACCGTGCGACCCGTGGAACAAGAACAACTCAAATTGGTGCTTTTACAACCAAATATGCAAGTGAATTAAAAAGCTAAAAATCGCCTGAGGATTTTTTATGCCTCTGTAAGCCTCATGGATACTGGCTTGCAGAGGTGCTGAAATGATGTTGTGCTAAAAATGCGTGTTTTTATACAGTTACAAAACTATTCCTATACATGACGATTAATCAAATATTCCCCAGGATTTTTATCAATTGGTTTTCTGGTCAAAGGTAGAACAATACATACATCTATAAAAATTGATCTTTTAATTACTACTGGTTGACCATGTTTGAATGTTGAAAAAGCAAATGGATAGCATTCACTAGTTCCACCACCTGTATATGGAACAGAGTACCCAACCTTTAAACCTTGATTTCGTTCTATGAAAATACTAGTATCTAAACTCTCAGCCATTAACAAATCCAAGACAAAAATAAATAATAAAAGAACAATTATTTAATATAGAGTGAGAATGAAAGACTTTTTAAAAAAATCTTTCATCTCTAATTTTTACAACCCATCAACTTCACTTCCACCGCATCCTTCAATGCCAACCAAGACGCTTCAATAATATCCGTTGAAACACCTATCGTCGTCCAGCTTTGCTGCTGGTCGGTGGATTCGATAATCACGCGCACTTTGGCGGCGGTGGCTTGGCTGCTGTCTAACACGCGCACTTTGTAATCGACGAGTTTAATCTCGTTAATGGCGGGGTAAAAATCGGCCAAGGCTTTGCGCATCGCTTTATCCAGCGCGTTGACAGGGCCATCGCCTTGCGCGGTGGCATTTGCATCAACACCACTCACGTTCACATGGATGGTGGCGGAAGAATTGAGGCCATCGGCTGAAGGCTCAAATATGCTGACGTTGTATTGCTTGAGGCTAAAAAATGGCTCAAATTTACCTAGCAGTTTGTGAATTAACAAATCAAACGAGCTTTCGGCGCCTTCAAACTGGTAGCCTTCATGCTCCAAGGCTTTGAGTTGCTCTAACACACGAATGGTATCGGGCGAATCTTTAGTCAGCGTTGGTTCAATTTGCTGCAATTTATTCAGCAATGCGCCCCGCCCTGCGACTTCTGAAACCAAAATATGGCGAACATTACCTACTTGTTCTGGGTTGATATGCTCATATGAAATCGGGTTTTTGTTGACCGCATCTATATGCATTCCGCCCTTGTGCGAAAACGCATCGTTTCCAACATATGGTGCTTTATCGTTAAATGGCATATTAGCGACTTCGTTCACAAAACGCGCTACATGCGTGAGGCTGCTAATATTTTCTGGTGGAATGCAATTGAAACCTAGCTTTAATTGCAAATTAGGAATGATAGACACTAAATTAGCATTGCCGCAACGTTCGCCAATGCCGTTAATCGTTCCTTGCACTTGGCTAGCACCCGCTTGCACGGCGGCAACAGAATTCGCCACAGCCATTTCACAATCGTTATGGCAATGAATGCCCACTTGCACACCGCCAGATTGAGCAGCGCTAAATTGAGAAACGACTTTATGAGTGATTTCAAAAACTTCGTTAGGGAAAGTGCCGCCATTGGTGTCACACAACACCAGCACATCCGCGCCTGCGTCAGATGCAGCTTTTAGCGTAGCAAAAGCATATTCTGCATTGGCTTTATAGCCATCATAAAAATGCTCGGCATCAAACACCACCTCTTTGCCTTGTTGCTTTAAATAAGCAATGGTGTCAGCAATCATGGCTAGGTTTTCTGCTAGCGTGGTGCGCAAAATATCGGTGACTTGGTAATCCCAACTTTTGCCAAAAATTGCCACGGCTTGCGTATTGGCGCTTAATAAAGAGCGTAGATTATTGTCGTCTGCCGCTTGGATGCCGATGCGGCGCGTGCTGCCAAAAGCAATGATTTTGGCGTGTTGCAATTTAAGCTCGGCAGCGCGCTTAAAAAATTCCAGATCTTTAGGGTTAGAGCCTGGGTTGCCGGCTTCAATGTAGCCAACGCCTAATGCATCTAATTGCGCAACAATTTTAAGTTTATCTTCAACCGTAAACGAAACGCCTTGCGCTTGTGCGCCGTCGCGCAGGGTAGAATCGTAAGCCGTGACTTTAGTTTGCATCGATTGTTCTTAATTGTTCTGAGAGGGTGGGATGATTAATCTCTAAAATTACCAAACTGTAACGGAAAATCCGTCACACTTTTCTTACAAAAGGCAATGGCCTCTTGCAGCACATCGCGCTTTGCACCATTGACACGCACCGTATCACCCTGAATGCTGGCCTGCACTTTCAAGCCAGAATCTTTGAGCAGTTTGACGAGTTTTTTTGCCAACTCCGTATCGATGCCCGCTTTAATTTTGAGCTCTTGTTTCACTTTGTTGCCGCCTACTTTTTGCACATCTTGATGGTCAAGCCGTTTAGATGAGTCGGGCTCTTTTTTTTCCATCGCCGGCAATAAAATATCTTTAACTTGGTCAAGCTGAAAATCGCTGTCGCCCAATAAAGTAATCAGGTTGTCTTTTTCGTTCAGCTCTATTTTTGCCGCAGTGCCTTTAAAATCATAGCGATTGGTAATTTGCTTGCTGGCAGTATCCACCGCGTTTTTTAACGCGACCATATCGACTTCAGAACTGATATCAAATGAAGGCATAAAAACCCTTTTAAATTATGTGAAAAGCGTCCGAGAAAAATTTTCGCCTCTGGAAGCCTTTATTTATAAGGCTCGCAGGGCATCGAAAAAGGTTGAGCGTATTTTCTACTCAAAATGACATACGTAATCGAGCGTTTCAGTCACTTCAATATCGAATGAAGAGTTGCCCGGCACGGTAAACTTTTCACCCGCGCCATATGCTTTCCAAGCGGTTTCGCCATTGAGGCGCACCTTACAGTGGCCACTGTTAATTTCCATCAATTCAGGGGCTGCAGTATTAAACGTGAGTGCGCTTGGAAAAATGACGCCAATGGTGCTACGCGTGCCATTTGGCAACATCACCGTGTGACTCACACATTTACCATCGAAATAAATATTGGCTTTCTTTTTTACACTGACGTTGTCGAATTGTGCCATGGCGCATACTTTCAAAAGGAATCAAAACGCCATTATCGCAGAAAAGCACCGCCTATCCAAGACGGTGCTTGCGCTTTAAACCTTAAACATGATGAAAGTTAAGTCGATAGATTGAGTGATTGCGAGAGAAATTAGGCAAACACTTCAGCGTCTGCCAATAATTTTGCCTGTTGGTCTTTGGCTGAAAGAATCGGCGCGGCGCTACTTGGCCATTGAATACCAATTTCCGGGTCGTTCCAAATGATGCTGCGCTCAAACACTGGCGCGTAGTAATCCGTTGTTTTATATAAAAAATCAGCAGACTCAGTAAGCACCAAGAAACCATGCGCGAACCCTTCAGGTACCCACATCATGCGCTTATTTTCTGCCGACAGTTCACAGGCCACATGTTGCCCAAAGGTCGGTGAACTTTTGCGAATGTCAACCGCCACATCCAACACTGCACCCTGCACCACACGCACCAATTTACCTTGCGGGTTCTGTATTTGATAGTGCAATCCTCGCAAAACGTTTTTGGCTGAACGGCTGTGATTATCCTGGCAGAAATACACCTCACGACCAATTAGCTCGGTAAACTGATTGCGGTTAAAACTTTCAAAAAAGAAGCCGCGTTCGTCACCGAACACTTTTGGTTCAATAATCAACACATCAGGAATCGAAGTGGCGATGGCTTTCAAAACGGCATCCCTTCTTTTAACAGACGTAATAAATATTGCCCATAGCCATTTTTAGCCAAGGGTTGTGCTAACTTTTCTAATTGTTCGGCACTAATCAAGCCATTGCGATAAGCAATCTCTTCCGGGCAGCAGACTTTTAAGCCTTGCCGATGCTCAATCGTTTGAATAAAATTACTGGCTTCAATCAGGCTTTCATGCGTGCCGGTATCTAACCACGCATAGCCACGGCCCATGATTTCCACATTCAATTCATTGCGCTCAAGATAAATACGATTCAAATCGGTAATTTCCAACTCCCCACGGGGTGAAGGTCTGAGGTTTGCTGCTAGTTTAGCCACTTGATTGTCATAGAAATACAGCCCCGTCACCGCATAATTGCTTTTTGGTTTTGCAGGTTTCTCTTCCAAACTGGTTGCGTGTCCTTGCTTGTTGAAGTCAACAACGCCATAGCGCTCAGGGTCATTCACATGATAGGCAAAAACTGTAGCCCCCTCATTACGTAAGGTCGCTTGCTTAAGTTGCTTATGTAAATCGTGACCGTAAAAAATATTGTCGCCCAACACTAATGCGCTTGGATTATTGCCGATAAAATCTTTGCCGATAATAAATGCTTGCGCCAGACCATCTGGACTTGGTTGTACTGCATATTGCAGGTT
>JAKQTB010000051.1 GCA_029569495.1 Pseudomonadota bacterium
GAACCTTCTACAATACAACCATCGGGGCAGGTTATCAAGATTATTTATTTTTAAATGGTGAGGAAGATAAAACATCAGGCCGCGCTTTTGCACACACACTGGCCGGTGAAAGTTACGAGTTGGCGGATTTGGGTAAAATTCAGTGGGAAAATGTAGTGGCTAACCCTACGTTAAGTAAACAAACGTTGGTAATCGGCATGGATGACAATCATGATAAGGGTTTGGTACTGGTCTATGTTGGGCAAAAGCGCAAAGCAGGCAACCCAGTGGAGTTGGCAGGCTTGGTTGGTGGTCAGCTCTATGCAGTGAAAGTAGATGCAGAACGTTTTAGTTTAGTACCCCTAGCGCAGGTGGATACAATGAACATCGGCAGTTTTCGAAATCATGCGCTTGCAAAAGGTGCAACTTTATTTTCACGTCCTGAAGATGGCGCTTGGAATACGCAAAACAATCATCAGTTTTACTTTGCCACCACCGACAAAATTGGTGGCAACCCTCAGTTGTTGTCATTGCAGTTTGATAATATTCAACAACCCGCACTAGGCGGAAGCTATTCTGTTGTGGTTAATGGCAAAGACTTTGATGCGCAAATGTTTGATAACATCACGGTAGATGGCGATGGTCACGTACTGTTAGAAGAAGACCCCGGAAATGATGCGCGATTGGCCGCCATTTGGCGCTATATGCCGCAAAGCAAAAAAATTGAAAAAATATTTGAATCAAATCCAGATTTTTTCCAAGTGGGTGAAAAAAAGTTTTTAACCATCAATGAAGAGCATTCGGGCATTATTGAAATTACGCATTTAGTGAAGAAAGCGAGTTGGTTTGCGCAAAATAAACGCTATTTTTTAGGTAATACGCAAGTGCATCCACAAGGTGAGGCAGATCAGGCAATCTACATGAAGTATGGGCAAATTTGGATGATATTTGGGCAATAAATGTCTTAGTCTTGGCTGCTAGAGTTCTAGTTTCGATTCTTAAAAAAAGCGTTAGGTCAGGTATAATCTAAACACTAATTTAGCGAGAAATCTACATGTACAAGCACCCACTACTCAACCGTGACAAAATGTCGCCGCAAGAGGCCTTAGATATTTTGATTGAAGGCAATCATCGCTTTACCAACAGCTTAACGGCCAATAAAGACTTGATGCGGTTGGTGAGTATTACCAAAGACCGGCAACATCCTTTTGTTTCAGTGCTGAGTTGTAGCGATTCGCGCGCGCCGGTTGAAATGCTGTTTGACCAAGCGTTGGGGGATATTTTCAGTGTACGTTTGGCGGGCAATATTGCTTCAGATAAAGTGATTGGTAGCATTGAGTTTAGCTCAAAATATTTGGGCAGTAAGCTGATTGTGGTGCTGGGGCATACCGATTGCGGTGCAGTTAAAGCGGCGTGTGATAATTTTAGAGAAGGCCATATTGGCGAAATTATTAATTTAATTCGCCCGGCGGTGCGATTGGAAAAAACCATTGAAGCTCAGCGCGATTCAAGCAATGTTAATTTTGTCGATAAAGTTTGCGCTTTAAATGTGCAAGTGCAAATCAATGAAATCATCCATAGCAGCGATATTATTCAAGATATGCTGGCCGCAAAACAAATTGGTATTGTGGGCGGCATTTATAATTTATCCACAGGCGAAGTGCGCTTTTTGCCTGAAACTTACATGCTGTAAATAACATGTAATTGAACAAATTTTGAACGGTATTTTCTCTCGAGAGAAAAAATATGCTCTGGAAGCCTTGTAAATAAAGGCTTCCAGAGCGTCTAAAAAGGTTGAGCATGAAAAATACGATTTTTCATGCTTTTTTTGTACGAATTTTTGCTAACGATTATCCCGTAAAACTGCAGGCTAAACCCATAACACTGTATAATTCAGCGCAATCATTTTTCAACGCAATACAGTCAATTTCTGAAAGTTCTGAATATGGGCCACAGGCAAGATACCAGCACGCTTTTACGCACACTCAAGTTTTATTTAAATCCAAATGACGGCCGTTATGAAGATTTAGCCAAGGGAAACCTTGCTAAAAATATCGTTCGAGACCTTACAGCTGGGTTAGTGGTGGCGATGGTGGCGATTCCTCTGGCAATGGGTTTTGCCATGGCGAGTGGTTTGCGTCCAGAGCAAGGGATTGTTGGCGGTGCAGTCGCAGGTTTGTTAGGCGCGTTGTTTGGTGGCAGTAAATATCAGGTGTATGGCCCAACGGCTGCGTATATTCCCATTATTGCGGGCCTAATGGCCACCTATAACCACAGCTTTTTAGTGCTGGCATCCATTGTGGCCGGCGCATTTTTAATGCTCACAGGGTTGTTCAAAAAAGGCAAAGTAGTCACCCTAGTGCCTCATTCCATTGTGGTGGGTTTTACCATCGGCATTGCCGTGGTCATTGCTTTTTCGCAAATGGGCGAAGTGTTTGGCTTTCATAATAAAATTGGCTACGACTTTATCGGCCAAATTAAAAAAACCATTGAATATTTTGGCGAAACCAATATTTATGCGGTGATTGTGGCATTTAGTACGTTTGCGATTTGCAAAGTGCTGATTAAGATTTCTACGTTTATTCCAGCGCCAGTATTCGGTTTGGGCTTAGGCTGGCTAGCTGCAGCCACCTTTTGGAAAGATAAAGGCTTAGTCTTAATTAAAGATAAATACGGCAGTATTCCCACCGACTTTTGGGTGATTACGATGCCCCAATTGCCTGATATGACCACTGGCCAAGTATGGTTTGATTTGCTGTATTTTGCCGTGGCGATATATTTTGTGGCAGCGGTTGAAAGCTTGTTATGCAGCCGCATGGCAGACCGCATGGCCAATAACACGGGCGTGCCTTATAACCCCAACAAAGAGTTATGGGGGCAGGGCATGGTGAATATTTTCACCCCATTATTTAACGGCTTTCCACACACTGGCGCATTGGCTAGAACGGCCGTGAATATTCGACTAGGTGCGGTTTCACCCTTGGCAGGGATTGCAAAATTTACCTTTAAATTACTATTGGCCGCCTATGTAGCCACCTACTTAGAACAAGTGCCAATGGCGTGTATTGGCGGTATTTTGCTATACGTGGCTTCAGGCATGGTGAAGTGGAAAGAGATTCAAGAGGTGCTTGAAATGAAAAGTCAATTTCACTTTTGGTTGATGATTTATACTGCCATCATGGTGCCGCTGACAGGATTTTTAACGGCCGTACTCAGCGCGATTGTGATTTTTGCGATTGCCGTGTTACTCAAAAAAGTGCCGTTGCATCACAAAAAAGAAGATACTGTGGAACTGGATTTAGCCGAAGCAAATTAACGCTTTACGCTTAATTGAATTGAAGCGGTTTTAAAGTAAAAGGGCGCAATTTGCGCCCTTTATTTTTGATGATGAGGGGTGGTAAAAGCGGCGCTATTTGGCTTTAACGTGGCCTTCTTTTGCCATATTGATACTGTATTTAGGAATTTCAACGACTAAGTCATCCTTGCCCACAATCGCCTGGCAAGATAGGCGCGAATTGGGTTCTAAACCCCAGGCTTTGTCTAGCAAGTCTTCTTCGTTGTCTTGGGCAGCGTTTAAAGTATTGTAGCCTTCACGCACAATCACGTGGCATGTGGTGCAGGCACAGACCTTGTCACAGGCGTGGTCAATATCAATGTCGTGATTGAGCAGGTTATCGCAAATTGAAACGCCCGTTTCAGCCTCAAAAGCTGTACCTTCGGGGCAGAGTTCAATGTGCGGTAGTACAATAATCTGTGGCATGTTTGGTTCCTTTGGTAGGCGCGATTTTTAAATTGCGCCTACAAGTTGATGTCTTCTAAATTCTTACCCGATAGCGCATGGGTCACGCTCGCATTCATGCGGGCCTGCGCAAAGGCTTCCGTGGCATGGTTAAGTGCCTCTACGCCTTTGTTGATGGCAACTGCGTCATCAGCGCTAGTCATGCTTTGCAAGCGCGCAATTTCAGCTTCAATGGCTTGTTTATCTTCTTTACTAATCAAGTGGCTGTCCGCCGCTAGCGCCAAGGTCACGGCGTTGATAATAGCACCGGCATTGACGCGCGCTTCAGCCAGCATACGGGCTTTTTTGTCTGCCTCAGCACTGCCGAATGACGATGTTAACATACGGGTGATTTCATCTTCAGTTAGGCCGTATGAAGGTTTTACCACCACATGCGCTTCTACGCCGCTGGTTTGTTCGCGTGCAGTAACACTTAATAAACCATCGGCATCTACCTGAAAAGTCACGCGAATCCGCGCAGCGCCAGCCGCCATAGGTGGAATGCCTCTAAGCTCGAAGCGTGCGAGGGAGCGGCAATCTGCCACCAACTCACGTTCACCTTGCACCACTTGGATGCTCATGGCCGTTTGGCCATCTTTATACGTAGTAAAGTCTTGCGCGCGCGCTACTGGCAACGTGCTGTTGCGCGGAATGATTTTTTCGACTAAACCACCCATGGTTTCTAGGCCTAGAGAGAGCGGTGTAACATCCAGTAATAATAAATCATTCTCACTGCGATTACCCACCAGCGCATTGGCTTGTATGGCAGCCCCGAGCGCTACCACTTTATCGGGGTCTAAATTCGTGAGCGGGGATTGCTTGAAATAGTCTTCCACTGCATGCCGTACTTGCGGCATGCGTGTTGCGCCGCCTACCATGACAACACCTTTAATATCAGCAATATCCAATCCGGCATCGCGCATTGCTTTACGTGTGGGGGTCAGTGTTTTGGTGACTAAATGCTGCGTGAGTTCCACAAATTGTGTCGCGCTCAATGTAACATCCACCAATATGCCATTGCTGAGTTTGCATACGATTTGCGCTTCGAAGTTATCCGTCAGCCATTCTTTTGCTTGGCGGGCTTTGGTTAGTAAAAGGCGCGTGTCTTCTTCGCCTAGGGGTTTAAACTCTTGGGGTGGCGCAAAGTTGTTACTGGTTTCACGCACCTTATCGAGTATCCAACAGTAAATGCGGTGGTCAAAATCGTCGCCACCAAGCGCCGAGTCGCCATTGGTGGCAAGCACTTCAAATACACCCTTGGTGAGCTTTAAAATACTCACATCAAAGGTGCCGCCACCTAAATCGTAAATCACAAACGTGCCTTCTGCATTGTTATCTAGCCCGTAAGCAACGGCTGCGGCAGTGGGTTCATTCAGTAATCGCAATACGTTTAACCCGGCCAAACGCGCGGCATCCTTGGTGGCTTGGCGTTGCGCATCGTCAAAATAGGCAGGTACCGTAATCACAGCACCCGTGAGCTCGCCGCCAAGTGAATGCTCGGCGCGAACTTTGAGTGCTTTTAGAATTTCAGCCGAAATCTCTACGGGCGTTTTTAAACCAGCGCGCGTGTGTAATTGCACTTGCTTGTTAGAAGCGGCATCTTCCATAAACCGATAGGGAATATGCGCTCTATCAGCAATATCGTGCAAACTGCGCCCCATAAACCGCTTTGCCGAAACAATGGTGTTCATTGGGTCAGCACTTTGCTGCGCCTGCGCCTCATGGCCCACCACAATTTCACCATTAGGTAGATAGCGCACTACAGAAGGCAATAATGCATGGCCATACTCATCTTGTAGCACGGTGCTCATGCCGCTACGCACGGTTGCTACCAGTGAATTTGTGGTGCCTAAATCAATGCCCACGGCCAATTTATGCTGGTGCGGTGCGGCTGATTGGCCTGGTTCGGAGATTTGTAACAATGCCATGTTGTGTATGCGTGGTTCGTGAACTATGTTTAAACAAATAATCGCATTGTTTAGTTAGTGGTTGTTAATCATTTAACACTTTAATCGAGCAATTCAACCGCAGTGCGGATGTCGCTCGATAATTTATCAATAAATATCAGTTTGCGCGCCGTGTCGGTAGCGCTAGTGTAATCTTTTTTTAGGTCATACTGGTCAGAAAAATCCGTTTCTAAACGATTAGATTCAGTTTTTAGTGTGCGGATTAACGCTTCTAATGCTTCAATATTTTTCTCTTGCTTGGCATCATCTAATTGCTCTCGCCATTCCATTTGTTGCATTAAAAAATCTATTGGCATGGCGGTATTGGTTTCAGAAATAGCCTGAATGCCTTGCAGTTCGAGTAAGTATTTAGCGCGTGCTGCGGGCTTTTTAAGCGTTAGATAGGCTTCGTTGGCTTGTGTTGCCACTTGCATTGATTGGAGTCTGTCGCTTGCTGTAGCAGTCACAAAACGGTCAGGATGATGTGCTGATTGAATTTTTCGGTAGCTATTCTCAAGTGCCTGAAGATCAAGCTCAAAGCGTGCATCCAGACCAAAAAAAGCGTAGTAACTTACACTCAAACTGTAAAACTCTCGCCGCAACCACACTCGTCTTTCACGTTCGGGTTGTTAAATTTAAAGCCTTCATTAAGGCCTTCTTTAGTAAAGTCTAATTCTGTACCATCAATATAGACCAAGCTTTTTGGGTCAACAATGACTTTCACACCATGGCTCTCAAACGCCATATCTTCAGGGTGCATTTCATCCACGAATTCCAAGGTGTATGCCATGCCAGAGCAGCCGGTGGTTTTTACGCCCAAACGTAGCCCAATGCCCTTGCCACGATTACTCAAGAATTTTTCAACGCGGCTAGCCGCGGTTTGTGTGAGTGTGATTGCCATTAAAATATCTTTCCTTTTTTGTCATACCGACGAAAATCGGTATCCAGCGTCTCTGAGTTAGCTAAGTATAAATCCCAGTTTTTTAATAAGTCACTAGATTCCGTGTCAAGCACGGAATGACAGCTTTTAGTTATGCTTCTTTCGCTGCTTGCTTCGCTTTAATATCGGCTACTGCCGCTTTTATGGCATCTTCCGCCAATACTGAGCAGTGAATTTTAACGGGCGGCAAGGCCAATTCTTCAGCAATTTCTGAATTTTTAATGGCATAAGCTTCATCAATGGTGCGGCCTTTAAGCCATTCTGTCACCAAAGAGCTTGAAGCAATGGCTGAGCCGCAACCATAGGTTTTGAATTTCGCATCTTCAATAATGCCGTCATCATTCACTTTAATCATTAACTTCATCACGTCACCACAAGCAGGCGCACCAACCATGCCGGTGCCCACTTGCGGATCGTTTTTATCTAAGCTACCCACGTTACGCGGGTTTTCGTAGTGGTCTAAAACCTTATCTGAATATGCCATTTTAGTTCTCCTATGCGCTTAAAATACATTGCAAACTCATCGTTGACTGCGCCTTGCCGTACTATTCGTACTGTCTTCGGCTTGTCGCCTTGATTTTGCTTCCTATTTTAACCGCTTGTTGTGTATCCAATTTTCACAAAAAAATTCTAATGTGCAGCCCACTGCACCTTGCTTATATCAATACCATCTTTGTACATTTCCCAAAGTGGGGATAGTTCACGCAATTTGCTAATTTTTTCTTTCAATAGCGCAATGGTGTAATCTACATCGGCCTCGGTGGTGAAACGGCCGATTGAAAAACGAATCGAGCTATGCGCTAATTCATCACTACGGCCTAGCGCACGCAATACATAGCTGGGTTCTAAACTGGCCGAAGTACAAGCCGAGCCGCTTGAAACCGCAATGCCTTTCACGGCCATAATTAACGATTCACCTTCCACATAATTAAAGCTGATATTTAAATTATGAGGGATTCTATGGTCCAACTCGCCATTGACATAGGTTTCTTCAATACTTTGCAAACCTGTTAGTAGGCGGTCACGCAATTTACGAATCCGTGCGTTTTCCATTTCCATTTCTTCACGCGCAATACGAAACGCTTCGCCCATGCCAACAATTTGGTGTGTGGCCAATGTGCCAGAGCGCATGCCGCGCTCATGACCGCCGCCATGCATTTGTGCCTCAATGCGAATACGCGGTTTACGGCGCACATACAATGCGCCAATGCCTTTGGGGCCGTAAGTTTTGTGCGCGCTAAAACTCATGAGGTCAACGGGCAGTTTTTCTAAATCAATGGCAACTTTGCCGGTGGCTTGCGCGGCATCTACATGAAAAATCACGCCATGCTCGCGGCAAATTTTGCCGATGGCTTCAATGTCTTGAATGACGCCAATTTCATTATTCACCAACATTACTGAGGCTAATACCGTATCGGGGCGAATGGCTGCTTTGAATTTTTCCAAATCCACCAAGCCGGTTGGTTCAGGTTCTAAATAAGTGGCGGTAAAGCCTTGGCGCTCCAATTCACGAACGGTGTCAATCACCGCTTTATGCTCGGTGGCTACGGTAATAATATGCTTGCCTTTTGTGCTGGCATAAAAGTTAGCCGCACCTTTAATCGCCAAGTTGTTTGATTCCGTTGCGCCGGATGTCCAGACGATTTCGCGTGGGTCGGCGTTGACTAATTTAGCCACTTCTTCTCGGGCGTTTTCCACGGCTTTTTCAGCCGTCCAGCCATACGGGTGGCTACGTGACGCAGGGTTGCCGTAATGCTCCGTCAAATACGGAATCATTTTGGCCGCTACACGCGGATCAACTGGCGTAGTGGCGGAGTAATCTAAATAAATTGGGTCTCTATCCATGTGTTTACACTTTACTTTCTTGATTTCTAAATATTTTTCCTAAGCCGCGATTGCAACCATTTGTTGTAATCGCTTTAATTCTTGTTTGAGTATGGTTAAGAAAGCTGAAACTTGCTCAACCGTATTGCTGGCATCAAAACTCACGCGAATCGCACCCCGCGCTAGGTCGGGTGGCACATTCATGGCAAGCAACACATGGCTTGGCTCGGTGCTGTCGCTTGAACAAGCCGAACCGCTGGCAACCGCAAAGCCTTTTTTATCCAGCGCCATCACTAATGTTTCACCTTCAATGTTAGGAAAAGCAAAAAAGCTGGTATTAGGCAATCTGGCTGTATGGGGACTAAAAATTGTGGCATCAAGTGCCTGTAAGCCAATTTCCAATTGCTGGCGCAAACTCTGTGTATGCAACGCGTGTTCATGTAGTTTTTCTACTGCCAACGCGCAAGCCATACCAAAACCAACAATCGCTGCAACATTTTCTGTGCCGCTACGTAAGCCTTTTTCTTGGCCGCCGCCTAATAACAAGGGTGAAATATCAACACGTTTATCTAAAATCAGCGCACCAGCGCCTTGCGGACCATGAATTTTATGGCTTGAAATGGTCATAGCATGCACATTTAACGCTTCAAAATTCACATCAATTTTACCCAATGCCTGAACTGCGTCGGTATGCACATAAGCACCATTTTTTCTGGCTAATTCAGCCACGTCAGCAATATTTTGTATTGCGCCTGTTTCATTATTGGCAAGCATTACTGAAACCAAACTGGTTGGTTTGCGAAGTGCATTTTCAAGTTGCGCAAACGCTAATTCACATTGATGATTTACGCCAATTTTTGCCAAAGCCCAACCGCGTGATTGCATCATTTCAGCTGGGCGCGTCACGCATGGATGCTCAATGGCGCTGATAGCAATTTGAGTATTCGGCAGCGTTGCGGCCATGCCTGCAATCGCGAAATTATTGGCTTCAGTACCGCTGGCCGTAAATACCACTTGGCTAGGATAAGCACCCACCGCGTTTGCTACTTGTTCACGAGCTTGTTCCACCGCATCACGTGCAAACCGACCATAGGCATGGCGGCTGGTGGCATTGCCTTGTTGCGTTGTTAAAAACGGCAACATCGCCTTCAGCACACGGCTATCAAGCGCGGTGGTAGCATTATGATCAAAATACACATGTGACATCATTGGTTTTGTGTTTACCTTAAGCCCGCAATTGCGCGTTTTCGCGCTTAAGCGTGAATTGCACAGGCTGGTTGTTTTGCTTGTTCAACTGGTTTGCAACCAGTTCAGCCAAACTTACACCAGACAGATATTCCAAAATTTTGCCGTTCAGCGCCGTCCATAAATCATGCGTCATGCAACGACCTTCATCATGACAGTTTTCGGTGCCACCGCATTGCGTTGCGTCAATCAATTCATCCACCGCAGTAATGATATTAGATACGCTAATCTCACTGGCGGGTTTGGCCAAACGGTAACCGCCGCCAGGGCCGCGCACGCTGCTGACCAACCCATCTTTACGCAAGCGGCTAAAAAGCTGCTCTAAATATGAAAGTGAAATATGCTGGCGCTCGCTAATGCCCGCAAGCGTTACAGGCTTGCTGCCAACACCTTGTTGGATAGGTGTGACTTGTGCCGCAAGTTCTTGCGCCTCATGTAGGGCGAGGTCTAACATCGCAGTCACTGCAAAACGGCCTTTTGTGGTGAGTCTCATAATAAATGGCTTTTTTAAATTTCCTAGGATTAAATTCTATAATAACCTAGTGATTTAGTCAATTATTATGGATAAAAGTTTCATGGGCTTGAATGGCCTTAAAAGCCTTAAATTGAACGGCTATAAAAAGCAGGGCAGCAGTCTGTTAAAAAAGCTTTTTTAAGCTTAAATTTCATAACAACCTTTTCACGCTGCCCTGTGAGCCTTATAAATAAAGGCTCGCAGTGAACTGACCCCCAAATGTTGGACAT
>JAKQTB010000056.1 GCA_029569495.1 Pseudomonadota bacterium
CCCACAGATTGCAGCACCATGACCATGGTCACCATGCCAGCACTGGGAATGCCCGGCGCACCCATCGCAGCAATCATGGAAGTCATAAACACAATCAATTGCTGCGCAAAACTTAACTCAATACCCACCAAGTTTGCAATAAATAACGCAGCTACGGCTTCATATAAAGCCGTGCCATCCATATTGATGGTGGCACCCAGGGGCAATACAAAACCTGCAATTTCAGGCTTTACATGTAAATGTTGTGTGGCATTGCGCATGGTAATGGGCAATGTTGCTGCGCTTGAGCTGGTGGCAAAAGCCGTGATGAGCGCCTCGCGCGCGCCGCGCCAAAACCACAAAGGTGTTTTTTTCGTCACAATAAACAATACCAATGGCAGCACCACCAAGCCATGCACCAATAACGTACCGATGACCACCGCGACAAACTTCGCCAAGGTCGTGAGAATGACCACATCTTGCATGGCAACCAGCTTAATTAACAGTGCCATAATGCCCAGCGGAGCCAAGCGCATCACCCAGCCCACAATACGCATCGTAATATCTAACACTTCTTGCAGCACGCGTAGGGTTGTGGTGTAACGCTCACCGCCCATTACTAGTGCCACGCCTAAAATCAGCGCAAATACCACCACCGCAATCACATTCCCTTGCGCCAATGCGCTAAATGGATTCACAAACAAGCTGTGTAAAAACTGTGCAAAAAATTCAGACAAAGGTAATTGCTTGGCTTCAAAATTTTGCATGGCATCTTGGAACATCGTAATATGCAAGCCGCTGCCCGGCTTGAAAAGATTTGCCGAAAATAATGCCAATAAAATTGCCAACATCATCGTGAGTACAAAATAAATCAGGGTTACCTTCCAAACGCGCTGCATTTGCTGGTGCTGCCGCAAATTGGCAATGCCCACTGTAATTGAGCAAAATACCAGTGGAATCAAAATCATTTTCAGCAAGTCAATAAACAGCGTACCCACCAAACCTGATGTATAAAGGCCCGTTTCCACCACCGTATTTTCTAAGCCTAAATGCTGAAAATAGAGTCCGATTGCCACCCCAAAAATTGCACCCAATAATATTTGAATATTTAAGCTAGGAAGTTTCATTCTGGTGACCTTTTAGCGGCAGTAAATCATGTAAATAAATATTATTTTAGATGCCAAAAACGCTCGAGAAAAAATTTCTGCTCTGCAAGCCTTTATTTATAAGGCTCACAGAGCATCGAAAAAGGTTGTGGTGAAAAACAGGCTAATTTAAAGCTCTTTTACCTCAATCAATTAAGTTTTTTAGCCTTAGTTTTTGCGGCAGTTTTTTTGGCTGTCACTTCTTCAGGCTGCAATTTATCGTCATTTTTTACAGGTAAATTTGCATCATTTTTTTCAAAAACAGCCGCAAAAAAACCATCAGTATGATGCAAATGCGGCAGCAATTTTAAATAGTTGCCGGTATCCAAATCAATTTGCTGCGTACGCAAAATCTCTGCCGCGTTACATAATTTAAAATCTGCGTGCGTTGCCAAAAACTGCTCGGCAATGTTTTCATTTTCATCTTGAAGTAAACTGCAGGTGGAATAAATCAAACGGCCACCGGCTTTTACTAATTTGGCGGCACGCGCCAAAATTGCAGCTTGCTTTTGCGTGAGTTCGGCCAAATCTTCCGGTGTTTGGCGCCACTTAAGGTCTGGATTGCGGCGCAATGTGCCTAAACCTGTGCAAGGTGCATCTACCAACACGCGGTCAAATTTACCATTGAGCCGTTTGAGTTTTTGGTCATTTTCACTGCTAATTCTTTGCGCCGTTAAATTGCTTAAACCTGAACGTTTCAAACGTTGGCCCAAGCTGTGCAGGCGCTTTTCAGACACATCAAACGCATACAAGCGGCCAGTGTTGCGCATAATTGCGCCCATTGCTAGGGTTTTACCGCCAGCGCCGGCGCAAAAGTCAGCCACCATCATGCCGCGTTTGGGCGCGACTAAAAACGCCAAAATCTGGCTACCTTCGTCCTGTACTTCAATGTGGCCTTCCGTAAACAAGGCATGGCGGCCAATATTCAACCGTAACGGCATGCGTAACCCGGTTTGCGAGTAAGGCGTTTTAGTAACATTACCCTCGCCTGTTGCGGCTTCTGCTGCGAATTTAGCCATTACATCATCACGCGTGGCTTTAATGGTATTCACGCGTAAATCAAGCGTGGCAGATTCATGCATGCTACGCGCGATAGTAAGCGCTTCCTTTTCACCATATTGCGCAACGAGTTTATCCCACAACCAATCGCGTACGTCCGCTTGCACAGCTAACGGCAAATTTTCAGTGGATTTCGCTTTAATTGCTTTTGCCCATTCCAACTGTTGCTCGTTGAGCATGGGTTCCATTTTTTGGATGCTCATGCCCTGAATGCGTAACATCCAGGCCAAAATGAGTTTACGTGCGTCATCTGAGTCATGTTCATCATTGGCAGTCACAGTGCTTAAAAAGCGCAGGCGGCGCAAAACGCCATACACACTTTCAGCCACAAAGGCGCGCTCTTTGGTGCCTAAATCACGATTATTGCGAAAAAATTCACTTAGTTTTGCATCAGCAGGGCTGTTAAATTCGAGTATGTTCGAAAGCATTACGGCCGCTTGCCGTATTAAATTGGGAGTCATGGGGTTTCTCTATATTCTTGATGTTGTTTGCAGCATTTTAATGTGCTGCTTATTCGGTTTTTAATGCTTTCACCAGCAACACATACACTTTACCGTCTTTTTCTGTTTCACGTATTTTAACAGGTACGTACTGATAATCTAAGGCCAACCATAATTCAGTTGTTTTTTCTTTCTCAGCTGAAGATCTGAGCAAATGAACGGTGTTTAATTCACCCATTTTAGTTGAAATGACTTCTTCACCCTCAAAACTGTAGTCATATACCCCCACTTTTTTGCCATTGGTAATATTTAACTGCATGTTTTGTAAGGGCGGCACATACATAAACTGAAACATAAAACTCAGTAAATCTTGTGTGCCATCCGCCAGTACTTTAGCTTGGCTCCCGTTGACGCTATGCAAATTGAGCTGATGCGCTTCCCAATCAAAATCGGCCGAAAATGTTTTATTTTGTTTGTTACCAAACTGATATAAATAATGCCTTGGTTTTAAGCCCGCCTGACCAATATCACCAGCACTTGTTTGCAATAAATCTGGAATCACAAGTGCGGCCAGCCCGCGCGCCTTGATTAAGCTTTTGATCTGATAAGTATTGTCATCCGGCAACCGCTCAAATGCCATATGTGCACTCCCCATAGAGCTATTGCTTGGTGAGGCTTCACCTGTTGTGTACACATCAAATTCTGCATCCACCTTTTGGTAAGCATTCAAATTAATTTCGATTGGATTTTCTTCAGTCTGCGCATCATTCGCGGTTTCAATCTGTTCTGGTTGTGCGATTTGCGCTGTTGCCTCAGGTGCAACTAATTCAGGGCTTAACACCTCTGTAGCCCCTAAATCAGTGGCGGGTTCAATTTCCATTGACGGCGCTTCAACCGCAGAATTTGCATCTGGCTTAGCATCAACAGGCTTTGGTTTGGGCTCAATGGCTTTTTTTTGCTTAACCATACTGGGCGCAGGTGGCGGTTGCGGCGTTTCTAGTGCTAGTTGAGGCGGGGGTTTCGGTGCAAGTAAGGTCGCCACAATGACATGTGGTTTTTCTGCTAACGAGGGTAAATTGAAATAAAACCGACCAATCAGAAAAAAATGTAACAACAACGATAAACCTAGTGCAAATACAAACCGTCTAAAGCTTGCATCGCTTAACAACCCCTTCAGTTGAATAATAAAGGCATTATTCCACATGGAGTTTCGTTAAAGTTTGCTCTAACTTCGCACCATGCTCATCCACCATTAAAAAGCGCAAAAGCAAATAATGACGGTCTGCTGCCAGCCAAAGCTCTTTGGTTTCAACTTGGCCTTTTTCGCTATTTTTAGGCACTAAATGAATGGCTTTATAAGATTTTCCTGCAACATTTAGCGTGCTGGGCATTTCATTGTTACTGTATTCATAGGTATTTAATTTCTTACCCGTGGTAAGTTTCACGACTACATTTTTTGCTAACGGCTTGGGTAAGTACATAAATTGGTAAGCAAAGCTGGCTAAATCTTGCGTACCTGCAGTGAGGGTTGCCTCGCGCGGCTCGCCTTTTACTTGCATACGCAGGGTGTTTTTTGGCCAATCAAAGTCGGCAAATAAGGCTTTTTTTGGATTTTTACCTTGGTGTAGTTCAAAATGGCTTGGCTTTAAGCCTGTGCGCGTCACTTTGCCGGTACTGACTAATTTGCGAACCCCCAGTAGGGCATAAACGCCTATGCCTTTGGTTTCGCTTTCAATTTTGTAGGTGCTGCCGGTTACTACAAACGTTTCACGCACATCGGCAAACGCCATGCCATCTTTGGTAACGCTGTATTCAGCCTGTATGCGCTTTGGCAAATCTGCAGCAAGTGACGTGCCAGAAAATGAAGAAATTAAGCCTACTAAAATAAATGCGCGAATCAAGTAAACCACAAGTTGTCCTTAAAATGTCGCGTTAAAAATTTAAACGCCAGCACTTAACGTATGAAATCCATTTTCGGATACTTTGACACCTTTAATTAAACCACCACCGTAGGTGCTTCGCCTTCTGCCTGCGCGCGAATTTTACCAATTTCAAACACAGTTTCGCCTGCGGCTTCTAATAGCGCCTTGGCTTGTGCAACATGCGCGCTACTCAACACAATGGCCATACCAATGCCGCAGTTAAAGGTTTTATATAATTCACTTGGCACAATATTGCCTTGCGCCTGTAACCATTGAAATAATGGCGGCAATGGCCAGCTAGCAGCTTTAATTTCAGCAGTTAAGCCTGCTGGAAGTACACGTGGGATATTTTCAGTAATGCCACCCCCTGTAATATGCGCCATGCCTTTGACGGGCAAGGCATCAATCAATTTTAAAATTGATTTCACATAAATGCGCGTTGGCGCCATGACAACATCTTTAAATTTTCTACCATGAAAATCTGACTCAAAATCCACCCCTGATTTATCAATCAATTTACGAATCAGTGAATAACCATTTGAATGCGCACCACTGGAAGCCAAACCCAGCACCACATCACCCACCGCGATAGTCGTGCCATCAATGATATTGGCTTTATCCACACAGCCTACTGCAAAACCTGCTAAATCATATTCTCCAGCAGGGTACATGCCTGGCATTTCCGCAGTTTCACCCCCCACCAACGCACAGCCAGATTGTTCACATCCTTCGGCAATGCCTTTAATCACCTGCGCGGCCGTACCCACTTCTAACTTACCGCAGGCAAAGTAATCTAAGAAAAATAACGGTTCTGCCCCTTGCACCAAAATATCGTTAACACTCATGGCGACTAAATCAATGCCCACCGTGTCGTGTTTATTGAGTTCAAACGCCAGTTTAAGCTTAGTGCCTACGCCATCCGTGCCAGACACCAAAATCGGCTCTTTGAATTTTTTAGGCATGGCAAAAAGCGAGCCAAAACCACCAATGCCGCCTAATACTTCAGGGCGCATGGTGCGTTTCGCAAATGGTTTAATTTGCTCAACGAGCGCATCGCCCGCTTCAATATCCACGCCAGCATCACGGTAGCTAATAGAGGTGTTATCTGAATTATTTGCGCTCAAGAGGGTTCTCGCTTTCTACAAAAGAGGTGTTCTATCGTTATAATGCCATTTTAACTGAAATGCTGGTTTAACCGAAATTTTAGCTAGCCAAATTTATTAGCAAAAATAATGTGAGCAAAAAAATATGGAAAAGCGCAACCCAATGATTTGGTGGCTGGCTGGCTTACTCGTGTGTGGCCTAATTTATCTATTAAGCCCAATACTTACGCCTTTTTTAGTCGCAGCTATTTTGGCCTACATTGCCAACCCGCTCGTGAATAAAATTGATGCATTTCAATTTAAAAATTTAAGCCCCAGCCGTACGGTCGCCAGCCTATTGGTTATGTGCTTGATATTGGCGGTTATCTTGCTGATTTTATTGATTGTGGTGCCATTGATTCAAAAAGAAGTCGTGCTGCTTTTGCAAAAGCTACCCGCTTATTTCAACACGGCTAAAAGCAGCTTAGAGCCTTGGCTACAAAAAAACTTTGGTGTTGGTATTGACATTGATTTTGCACAAATTCAGCAAATTCTCACCGAGAATTGGAAAACCGCAGGTAATTTTGCTAAAAATATCGCGCAAACATTAAGCACCAAAGGCCTCGTCTTTATTGGTTGGCTGGCCAATTTGGTGTTGATTCCATTGGTGCTGTTCTATTTATTGGTGGATTGGAACATTCTCGTCAATAAAGTTGGCCAATTAATTCCTAGAAAATACATCGCTAAAACGCAAGAAATTGCCCTTGAAATTGATGCTGTGTTGGCTGAATTCTTACGTGGGCAACTTTCAGTTATGTTGCTCATGAGCATGTTTTATTCTGCTGGGTTATGGCTGGCTGGGCTTGAAGTTGCCGTGCCTATCGGCATTTTATCTGGCTTATTAGGTTTTATCCCCTACTTAGGCTTTGGGCTTGGTTTAATTCTTGGCCTATTCTCCGCCCTACTTCAGTTTGGCAGTATCACCGATATTATTCCTGTGTTAGTGGTATTTGGCCTGGGCCAAATTGTTGAGAGCATGGTGTTAACCCCCTATTTAGTGGGGGACCGCATCGGTCTGCATCCGCTCGTTGTAATTTTTGCTTTAATGGCTGGTGGCCAACTCTTTGGCTTTGCTGGTGTGCTGCTGGCCTTACCTGTATCTGCAGCGCTTGCGGTTGGCTTTCGGCATGCCAAGCAAACTTATCTTACCAGCCAATTTTATAATGGATAATGGCGTTTGAAACAGTTACTTTTAGACATTCAGCCACTTGCACCGCCAACGCTTGAAAATTTTATTATTGGCAAAAACGCAGAAGCACTACACAGCATCAGCAATGCATTAAACCAGCAGGCAGATACCCGATTTATCTACCTTTGGGGCATACAAGGCAGCGGCAAAAGCCATCTACTGGAAGCCTGCAAACAAATTGCAGTGACAAGAAATTTGCCTGTTAGCGTGATTGATGATGTGCATACGCTCGATGAAAATGCGCAAATCACCTTGTTTGACCACTTTAACCAGCTACGTGCTGGGAATGGCATTTTGATGACTGCCGGCAATGCCGCGCCAACGCAAATGGGCTTACGCGATGACCTGGCAACACGGCTTGCGTGGGGCTTAGTGTATCAACTGCACCCGCTCACCGATGAAGAAAAGGCGCAGGCGCTTAAAACCCATGCAAAAGCACGGGGCATGAAATTACCCGATGAAGTTGTAGATTATTGTTTGCGTTATTTGCGCCGCGATTTGCCCACATTGATGGCCGTTTTAGATGCATTGGATGAATGGTCGCTCACAGAAAAAAAACCTGTGACGGTGCCGATGTTGAAAAAATTATTACAACTAAACTTAGAAATTTAAACTTAATCGCCATTTAAATTGATAGATAGACACTATCCACGAGGTCACCATGCAACACCATGTTGAGATTATTTTATGCTACGCATAACAGAAATCAAACTCCCTATTGAATTAGCAGATACGCTCATCCATCAGGATGACCAAATCAAGGCGGCGTTATTAAAACGTCTTGAAATTCCTGAAAATGAATTGATCAACTTCAGCATTTTTAAACGGGGGGTCGATGCGCGCAAATCGTATGCGATTTTGTATGTGTATAGCTTGGATGTTGAAGTAAAGCACGAGGCAAAAATTCTCGCCAAGTTTAAAAAAGATGCGCACATTAAACCTGCACCTGATACCAGCTATCATTTTGTTGCTACCGCGCCCGTTCGCCCTGAGCTGGTCGTTGGGTTAAGTGGTTCGACAGGCTCACCACGAACGGATTTTAAGAGACCAATCATTGTTGGCTTTGGGCCTGCGGGTATTTTCGCTGCGCTCATTTTAGCGCAATCTGGCTTTAAGCCAATTGTGTTAGAGCGCGGCAAGGCGGTGCGTGAACGCACGCAAGACACGTGGGGCTTATGGCGTAAACATCAGCTTAACCCTGAATCGAACGTGCAATTTGGTGAAGGTGGTGCCGGCACATTTTCTGACGGAAAACTGTATAGCCAAATTAAAGACCCCAAGCATTACGGCCGCAAAGTGATACAAGAATTCGTTAAAGCCGGCGCACCTGAAGAAATTATGTACGTGAGCCACCCGCATATCGGTACTTTCAGGCTCGTGGGCATGGTGGAAGAAATGCGTAAAACCATCACCGAATTAGGCGGTGAGATTCGCTTTCAATCAAAAGTGGAAGATATTGAGATTGCACAAGGCGAAGTGCAAGGCGTGGTGCTGCAAACGGGTGAGCACATTGCGACGAATCATTTAATTTTAGCCGTTGGCCACAGTGCCCGCGACACGTTTGAGATGGTGCATCGTAAGGGCATTTATGTGGAAGCCAAAGCTTTCTCAATCGGCTTTCGTATTGAGCACCCGCAATCACTGATTGATCAAGCCCGTTATGGTAAAAGCTACAGCGATGACCTGCTGACCAAACTAGGTGCAGCTGATTATAAACTGGTGCATCACGCTAAAAATGGCCGTTCTGTCTACAGTTTCTGCATGTGTCCGGGTGGCACGGTAGTGGCGGCGGCTTCTGAACCCAACTGCGTGGTGACCAACGGCATGAGCCAATATTCACGCAACGAGCGCAACGCCAACGCGGGCATTGTGGTGGGTATTACGCCCGAAGTCGATTACCCCGCGCATCCACTGGCTGGCATGGAATTACAACGTCAATTAGAAAGCCATGCGTTTGTATTAGGCGGCAGTAATTACAATGCGCCAGCCCAGCGTATTGGCGACTTTTTAGCCAATGTGCCTTCAACGAAATTGGGTGAAGTCATCCCCTCCTACACGCCAGGTGTGCAGCTCACCAACTTAGATAGCGCTTTACCTGAATACGCCATTAGCGCCATTCGCGAGGCGATTCCTGAATTTGCAAAGCAAGTAAAAGGCTTTGATTTGCCTGACGGCATTTTAACTGGGGTTGAAACACGCACTTCATCACCCATTCGCATCAAACGGGATGATGATACGCTACAAAGCATCAACACCAAAGGCTTGTACCCCTGCGGTGAGGGCGCGGGTTATGCGGGCGGCATATTGTCCGCAGGCGTGGATGGTATTAAAGTGGCTGAAGCGGTTGCTTTAAGTATTGTGAATAAAGGATAAATCATGCTGTCTCGCATCATCTCGCTGGGGTTCTTACTGTTACTTTCTTACGCTAGCTTTGCAGCGGCCTCCCCCGCGCAGCAGATGATCAATGCGCAACTCGAAGCGCACCCCAATAAAAGCGGCGTTTATGTGTTAGATAAAGGTGAAGAAGCATTACTCGCGCGCGCCTGGCTGGCGGACCACGCGGAAAAATCGATTGAAGTGCAGTATTTTATCTGGAGTACAGACAATATCGGCATTCTCGCGTCTGAAGCCTTATTACGCGCAGCAAATAGAGGCGTACAAGTGCGAGTGATTGTGGACGACCTACTGGTAGATGCCCCTGATAAATCATTACTCGCACTCGCCAAGCATCCTAATATCGATATTCGTATCTATAACCCGCAGCATTCTGTAGGCACGCCTTTTCACAAGCGTTTGCTGAATATGGCCATAAATTTTCGCGGCTTTAACCAACGCATGCACGACAAAACTTTCATTGTTGATGGCAAGCTCGCCATCACCGGTGGGCGCAACATGGCGGCCGAATATTTTGATTACAATCAACAATATAACTTTAGAGACCGCGATGCATTATTGCTGGGCGCAGTCGTGCAGAACATGGAAGAAAGCTTCAATCAGTTTTGGGCCAGCCCGTTGAGTGCGCCGGTTGAAGAGCTCTATGATGGCTTAGGCATCATACAAAAGCATGTAACTGTGAAAGATGCTGAAATACAAAAAATTTATGCAAACTTACATGCCTACGCTGAAAACCCTGAAAATTTTTCACCTGAAAACCGCAAAGCCATTTTAGAAACACCGCAGGCGTTTTTAAAACTCGCTGAGCAAATTGTCTGGACGGATATTGAGTTTATCAGCGACACGCCGGGTAAAAATAAACAAAAATTCCTACTGGGTGGCGGTGGTAGAACAACTGAAAAACTTGCGCAACTCGTTGAAAAAGCAGAGCAGCAAGTTGTGATTCAATCGCCTTACTTAGTGATGTCAAATTCCGCCATAAAACTTTTTAAAAAAGCGATTAAACGTGGCGTTAAAGTGCGCATTAATACCAATTCGCTCGCCTCAACAGATAACATTCAGGCGTTTAGTGGTTATCGAAACCAGCGCGACATTCTCACCAAAATGGGCGTTGAAATTTTTGAATATAAACCAGACCCGCAAGTTAAGCAGCATCTTTTACGCCAAGCGATGGCAGCCAATGAGAAGCCGCCCGTTTTTGCCATTCACGCAAAAACCATGGTGGTGGACGGTGAAACCGTTTACATCGGCACCTTTAACTTTGATCCACGCTCGCAAAACCTGAATACTGAAGTCGGTGTAATTGTGCGCGATACGGCACTTGCAAGCCAAGTACAAAATGCCATTGAAACTGATATGCACCCAGAAAATAGCTGGAATGCCGCTGAAGATAAACCCGATCAATTCGCCTCTTCAGCTAAACGAAAACGTGTGGTTTTTTACCAGTTAACGCCCATCAAACCATTGCTCTAATTTGCTTAAATTTTAGGTAAATTTAAGGCTATTTTTCTTACAACCTTTTTCGATGCTCTGGAAGCCTTATAAATAAAGGCTGGCAGGGCATTATTTTTTCTCGATGAATTTCTGTGCCTTGTAACTCACGTTTTTTACATGAAATAAGCCGTGAACTATTGCACTTAAGCGCGCTCGAAGCGCTATACTCATCTTTGCAACTGTGATTGGATTTTTCTCGTTTTGTAACCTTGCAATTCTTTTCTTTTAAAGGAGAAAATCATGAAAGCAAATGTAGGCGGAATTGATAAAATTTTACGGATTGTCATTGGTGCGGCGCTCATTGCTTGGGTGCTGTTTGCTAACGGCCCAGTGTGGGC
>JAKQTB010000092.1 GCA_029569495.1 Pseudomonadota bacterium
GCCCTAAAAAGCTCACTAAAAACATCAAGGCAATACGTTTAATGACATGATGATGTTTAAAGTGGCCCAGTTCATGGGCAAGCACCGATTCAATTTCATCGGCATTGAGCCGCGCTAATAGCGTATCAAAAAATACCACGCGTTTTGATGCACCAAAACCAGTAAAGTAGGCATTGCCATGACTGCTTCTGGCTGAGCCATCCATCACAAATAAACCTTGCGATTTAAAACCGCATTTTGTAAGTAAGGCTTCAATACGTTGCTTGAGATTTTCATCCTGTAACGGCGTAAATTTATTAAATAATGGCGCAATAAATGTTGGATAAATGGCTAACATGACGAGATTAAAGACACTCCAGATGACCCATAAATACAGCCACCAATAACTTCCCGCGCCTTGCATAAGCCATAAGGCCACCAGCAAAATAGGCGCACCAAGTGCTAAACCCACCAACGTGTGCTTAACAAGATCTGTAACAAACATGGCGGGCGTCATTTTGTTAAAGCCGAATTTTTCATCCACCACAAAAGTACGGTAATACTCAAATGGTAGATCAATCAAACTGCTGACAATCATGACGCTGCAAATAACGAAAGCACCGCGTATGATTTCTTGACTAGGTAAGAGGTTGCGCCAAATGTCATCAATCCATTGTAAACCGCCACCTAAGGTCAGCCACAGGAGCAATGCCACTTGCACGACCACTTCAAACATCGCTAACTTGGTTTTAGCGGCAGTGTAGTCAGCGGCCTTTTGGTGTGCTGATAATGTAATATTTTCACTAAAAGCCGCGGGGACGGCTTGGCGGTGTTGCTGCACATGTAAAAAATGCCTGCGGCCTAGCCAAATGCGAATGAAGGTGGTCGCAATCAGTAAGCTAATAAAAGTAACAGTTAGTGTAGTGGGCATAATGTGTTCAGTTCGGTTAATATAGTGCTATTGTGAAGCAAAATTTTGCATTTGGTTCGCACCATAAACGAAATGGCGCTTTAATTTTGATATTTTAATGGAAATCATGATGGCAGAATCGACGAATAGCATTAATCAGAATAATTTAATTTGGCTGGATATGGAAATGAGCGGCTTGTTGCCTGATTCTGACCGTATTTTAGAATTAGCCGCCGTGGTGACAGACGCCGATTTGAATGTGTTGGGCGAATCTCCCGTGCTGGTGATTCATCAAAGTGATGCCGTTTTGGACGGCATGGATGCTTGGAACAAAAGCGCACACGGTCGTTCTGGCTTGATTGACAAAGTAAAGGCTTCCACCTTGGATGAAGAGGCCGCTACGCTACAGATGATCGCGTTCTTAAAACAGTTTGTACCTGCCGGAAAATCACCCATGTGTGGTAACTCAATTTGTCAGGACCGACGATTTATGGCACGTTATATGCCAAATTTGGAAAGTTACTTTCATTACCGAAACTTGGATGTGAGTGTGTTCAAAGAGTTAGCCAGAAGATGGAAGCCGGAAATTTATGCAGGATTCAAGAAAGCCAGCAAACATGAGGCGTTGGCGGATATTTACGAGTCTATTGATGAGTTAAAATATTACCGCGAGCACTTTATTATCAAGTGATTCAGTCAAAAAAAGAGGGCGTCTTTTAGGACGCCCGGGAGGGAGAAAAACCAGCCTTGGAGAAGCTTAAATAAATTTAAGCATTAACTGTGCCAATTTTCTCCCTTACTTGTTTTACAGATTTTAAGCGAGTAACTTTTGATACTCAGCTAGATATTCCAGCGCACTTTTATCCCAACTTAAATTTTGCGACATTCCATTTTTTTGAATTTGGCGCCAGGCGTCTGCATCATTTTTAAAGACATTGAGCGCTTGTTTAATGCAGTGTAGCAGACTTGCGGAGCTGGGTTCGCTCATCACAAAACCATTGGCCGTTTTGTTTTTATAGGTGATGATGTTGGTGTCAATCACTGAGTCTGCAAGCCCGCCAGTGGCGTTAACAACCGGTGGCGTACCATAAGCCAGACCGTACAACTGGTTGAGTCCGCAAGGCTCAAAACGTGATGGCATGATAAACATATCGCTACCCGCCATGATTTGATGAGATAGCGGCTCGTTATAACCAATGTTGACGCTCACACGCCCTAAATGATTTCTCGCCAAATGGCGAAAGGCATTTTCTAGCTCGCTTTCACCGCCACCCAACAGCGCCAGTTGGCAGCCTGCATCTAATAGTTGCGGCACAATGGGGGCTAGCATATCCAAGCCTTTTTGATGTGTTAAGCGGCTGACCACGCCCAGCAATGGTGCGTCTGCATTAATTTCAAGCCCTAATCGTTCTTGAAGCGCGGCTTTGACTTGTTTTTTACCCGCCAATTGCGTTGCGCTATAATTTTTAACCAAATGTGGGTCAGTTTTCGGGTTCCACTCTTTGGTTTCAATGCCGTTGAGAATGCCTTTAAGCTCGTTGCCTCTTTTACTGAGTAAACCTTCTAAGCCAAAACCAAAAGCAGGCGTTTGAATCTCTTTCGCATAGCTTGGACTCACGGTGGTGATGCTATCCGCGTAAAAAATACCCGCTTTTAAAAAGGACAGCTGGCCGTGATATTCCAGCCCCTCAGGATTAAAGTGTGTGCTGGGTAGCCCAAGCGTTGGCAGCCAACTGGGCGCATAACAGCCCTGAAAAGCCATGTTATGCAGGCTAATCACTGATTTAGCCTGTGCATGCTCAACAAGCTTCATATACGCTGGGGTAAGGCCAGTTTGCCAGTCGTTGCAATGAACGATATTCGGGTGCCAATCAGTTAAAGGTGAGTTTGGACCGCCTAAGATAGCTGCCACTTTTGACAGCACGCCAAAGCGCACGGGGTTATCAAGCCATTCTAAACCGTTGGCATCTGCATACGGGCCACCAGCGCGCTCATAAATGCCGGCAGCCTTAATGACGATGACTTTGACCTGTGTTTCCTGAATCGTACCCAGCAAGAGTTCTGCATGGCCAATCACAGGTAAATGCGCAAGGTGCGCGAGGTGATGTAAATCAGTCAGCGCATTTAATACAGCCGTGTAACCTGGGACTAAAATGCGAATATCCACCCCTAAATGTTGCAAGGCAGAAGGCAGAGAGCCGCTGACATCGGCTAGCCCTCCTGTTTTAATGAGCGGAAATACTTCGGAAGTGGCAAATAGAACGCGCAAAATAGTCTTTCAATAAAATGAGGTGGATGCATTATTATATGGCATAAATTAGTTGCTTAATATCGTTTTGGGAGTGGGTATGGGATTTAACGGATTTTTAGCAGTAGGGGCAGGGGCTGCCATCGGCGCATGGGCGCGCTGGGGTTTGGGAATGTTGCTCAACGCAACTTGGCCCGCGCTACCATTGGGAACACTGGTGGCCAATTTAGTGGGCGGTTATTTCATTGGCTTACTGATGGGTTTGTTTTCTCTCAGTACCACCGTTTCACCTGAGTTAAGATTATTTTTAATCACGGGGTTACTTGGTGGCTTAACGACATTTTCTACATTTTCGGCAGAAGCTTTCACGCTGTTAAGCCGTGGCCAATATGGCTGGGCGACCACGCATATTTTAGTGCATGTGATTGGATCGTTGGTGATGACGGGCTTGGGATTTTTGACGGTGAATTTAATTCGCGGTTAATGCATTTTTCGTATGATTTTTTCAGAGGTTTTAGATTAACTAAAGCGTGAATAATCTATCGAGAAAAAATAAATGCCCTGTAGGCCTTTATTTATAAGGCTCTCAGGGCATCAAAAAAGGTTGAAGGTAAAAATGACATAATTGAACCATTTTATTCATGACACAATCAGCAACAGAAATCATCAGTTTCAATACAAAAAAGCCCTGAATTGGGCTTTTTTTAGCTCAACACACACAAAATATAATTATTTATTTTGTGTTTCCACCATCACCAAAGGCTCCGCGCTGGCTTCTTCATTCGCTTTTTTCTGCCAATTGGCGGCTCTGCGTGGTGCTTTTGGTTTTGCTTCTTCAAGCACAACCGCTTTTGCAGCATCTACTTTTGTTTCTACTAATTGCAAGCCAGATGCCGCTAAATCAACCGGTGCTGCTGCCTTAGCTTTGCTGGTTTTAGCTTTGCTGGTGCGTGCAGGGCGTTTGTTGTTAGCCTTTGCTGGGGCTGCTTCAACATCGGCTGTAGCAACTGCGGTTTCACTTGTGTTGCCTTCATTGGCAGGAGCTGCACTGCTCACCGCCTCTTTGGCGGCTGTTGGTTTAGCTGTTTTACGCTTGGCTTTAATCGCCTCAGCAATATTGGCGTGTGGCGCATTCACTTCTTTTTCAGCTTTCGCTTCATTTTTTTGTGCTTGCTCGTTTACCACAGCGTTAGCATTGTTGTTTTGCTCTGTTTCTACCGGGCTGATTACTGCCGCTTGAACTTGCGTTTCAGCAACTGTGCCGGCAACGGCCTCTGTCGCTGAGTTTGCATTGAGCGCTTCATTGGGAACAAAAGGGCGTGCTGCAGATTCATCACGGTCACGGCGGCCACGGCGATTATTGCGGTTACGGCGGCCGGTGCGCTCGGTCGTTTGTGGAGTTGCCTCATTTGCCGTAGCAATTGCTTCTACTTGCGCAATGTTAGTTTGCTGATTGCTGTTGCGTTGTTGCTCGTTTTTTTGCGCCTCATTTCTTGGTGGCTCGTGACGTGGCTGCTGCGGTTTTTGCTGGCGTGGTTCATTAGGCTTAGCATCCGCAGGGCGGTTTTGCTGGTCTTGCGCATTTGGTCTATCACCACGCTCATTGCGATTACGGTCGCTACGGTTACGATTGCGGTTGCGATTATTGCGATTTTGCTCATTGCGCGTTTCGGTCGTTTTTTTGGTTTCAGGCGTTTGCACAGGTTGACTTTCAACCGGCGCACCGAAGAATTTTTTAATTCTGGCCATGAGCGACAGTTTGGGTGCCGGCGCTGGTTCAGTTACTTTTTCAGCCACAATTGGCGCTGGCGCTGCTGGGGTAATGCCTTTTACAGCGGCAACCGGACGCACAGCTTTTGCCGTTTCTTCTGGGCTTTTAATGTATGAAGTCTCCGTTGGAAGCTCAACTAAACTATAGCTGGCACGATTGGTTTCATCGGTCACATCATCATGTTTTACACGCACAATATTGTAGTTGGGCGTTTCAAGATGAATGTTAGGAATTAACACCACTTCAACGCCCATACGTTGTTCAATCGCGTGAATATCAGCACGTTTTTCATTCAGCAAGAAAGTGGCGACTTCCACCGGTAATTGCACTTGAATGATGGCGCTGTTTTCTTTCATCGCATCTTCTTGCGTAATACGTAAGATGTGGAGTGCGGTTGATTCAATGCCGCGGATATGGCCTGTGCCATGGCAGCGTGGACAGGGAATGTGGTTAGTTTCACCCAAACTTGGGCGCAAGCGTTGACGTGACAATTCAAGTAAACCAAAGCGTGAAATTTTGCCAGTTTGTACGCGCGCACGGTCTGCGTGCAGGGCATCACGCAAAGCATTTTCAACTTCACGTTGATTGCGTTGGTTTTCCATGTCAATAAAGTCAATCACCACCAAACCGCCCAAGTCACGTAAACGTAACTGGCGAGCTACTTCTTCAGCAGCTTCTAAATTAGTGTTAAATGCGGTGTGTTCAATATCGCTACCACGGGTGGCGCGGCCAGAGTTAACATCAACCGAAACTAACGCTTCGGTGTGGTCAATCACAATGGCGCCGCCAGAAGGCAAACGTACTTCACGTGAGAATGCAGATTCGATTTGATGTTCAATTTGAAAGCGTGTGAAGAGTGGAATTTCATCTTGGTATAATTTCACGCGCGACACATTGCCGGGCATCACGTGGCTCATAAACTGCAACGCTTGTTCGTGAATATCCGGTGTGTCGATTAAAATTTCGCCAATGTCTGCACTGAAATAATCGCGAATGGCGCGAATCACTAAGCTGCCTTCTTGATAAATTAAATACGCACCCGCTTGCATGGCTGAAGCGCCATCAATCGCGGCCCAAAGTTGGGTGAGATAGTTTAAATCCCACTGCAACTCTTCAGCGTTACGGCCAATACCTGCCGTACGGGCAATGATGCTCATGCCTTTAGGTACTTCAAGTTGGGCTAATACATCGCGCAACTCATCGCGCTCTTCGCCTTCAATTCGGCGTGAAACGCCACCGCCACGCGGGTTGTTGGGCATCAGCACTAAATAACGGCCAGCAAGTGAAATAAAAGTGGTGAGCGCTGCGCCTTTGTTGCCGCGTTCGTCTTTATCAACTTGCACGATGACTTCTTGACCTTCTTTCAGGGCATCTTGAATGCGAGATTTACCATCTGCGCCTTCTTTGTAATAACTGCGCGCGACTTCTTTAAAAGGTAAGAAGCCGTGGCGTTCTTGGCCGTAATCAACAAAAGCCGCTTCAAGCGAAGGTTCGATGCGTGTAATTACGCCTTTGTAGATATTGCTTTTGCGCTGTTCTTTACCAGCGTGTTCAATATCAAGATCAATCAGTTTTTGTCCATCGACAATCGCTACGCGTAATTCTTCTTCTTGCGTAGCATTAAATAACATGCGTTTCATGGTGTACTCCTGGCTCAAGGTCAGGGCAGACACAATGCTTAAAGTATAAGCTTCTAATAAATTTGAGACTTTTAGTGAGGTACCAAATAAATGGCACAACCTACTGAAGGCGCTTGCAATGCGCGGGGAAAAATTTAACGTGTTGAATTAAAAAAATTCAAGCATCAATGAAATGAAAACAAGCGCGTGAGAACACAGCGTTGTTTTGCATTAACCGTTCATGAAAACCAGTTTCAAGATGTGCTTGCTGGCGGTTGCACAGCGCGGCATTACTTTGTGGTTTTGAATGAAAACTTGTTAATTGTGACGTTAAATTAAACTAATTTATTAAATTTACGCCTGTGGTGGCCTAAATTCGTTAAAATTCCATCTTCAGTAAATGCTAAGTTAGCGCTAAGATTAATTACTGCTAAGTTAGACTTTCACTTTAAGTCGCGCTTTATGTTTTTTGTCTGCGGCGGCTTGAGCGTTCTTTTTACTTGCTGCTACTTTATAATATGGCGAGCGGCATTAACCCAGTATCTGTTTTTTTACTTTTAATTACATTAGGTTGCGTTCATCAAGAACGCCATCTTCAATGTAATTACGAAATTCGTAATGCACTGATCGTGCCAACTAATTTATAAGTTTAATTGGCACGCGTAAGTATAGGCTACTACTCACATTTAAGCAAAGCATGAACACAATTAAAGCACAACATCCGCAAGAAAAAACGCAACAAGTCAGTGCGTTAGCCGCAGCTTTTTTAACGGTGGACGAGGCAAGCGAAGGGCAACGTGTGGATAACTTTTTGACGAAAATGCTCAAGGGCGTGCCAAAAAGTCATGTTTACCGTATTTTGCGTAGCGGCGAAGTGCGCGTGAATAAAAAGCGTATCGATGCTGATTTTCGTTTAAGTTTGGGAGATGTGGTGCGCATTCCGCCCACACGCGCAACGCAAACTGCGCCCGCAGACACCATTGTACCCGCCGTTTCTAAACTGAATCACACCATTATTTATGAAGATGATGCGATGTTAGTTATTGATAAGCCGGTAGGATTTGCCGTGCATGGCGGCAGCGGGGTGAGTCGCGGAGTGATTGAGCAGCTGCGCTTAGAGCGCCCCAAAGCTAAATTTCTAGAGTTGGTGCATCGCTTGGACCGTGAAACTTCTGGTGTGCTCATGTTGGCCAAAAAACGCAGCGCTTTAGTGGCCCTGCATGAAGCGATTCGTAATAATCAAACGGATAAACGTTATTTGGTGCTCGTGCAGGGTGAATGGACTGCGCCTAAAAAACGCGTGGTGCTTGATTTGCAGCGCTATTTACTGCCCAATGGTGAGCGACGTGTGAATGTGGTCACCGATATCAGTAAAGATAAATATGATGAGCGGCAAACTTCTGAAACTTTATTCAGATTGCTGAAAAACTATCAGCACCCGGTGTTAGGTCATTTTAGTTTGCTAGAGGCGCAACTTGTCACCGGTCGCACGCATCAATTGCGCGTGCAGTTGGCGCATTTGGGTTTTGTGATTGTGGGCGATGATAAATATGGTGATTTTGCACTGAACAAAACTTTACAAAAAAATGGTCTTAAACGCATGTTTTTGCATTCCGCGACAACTAAAATTCGCCATCCGCTGACACAAGAAAAAATGGAACTCACGGCCCCGATGCCCGCGGAATTGAGTCAGTTTTTATTGAAACTGACCCCTGCAACATCTGCTAAAAATTGAGCATTGCAAACAGTCAAAAATGGCCTGTTTTAATCACAACCTTTTTCGATGCTTTGTGAGCCTTATAAATAAAGGCTTGCAGAGGCGAAAATTTTTCTCGTACGTTTTTTAATGTATATTTAAATAAATTCTTCATGTTTATTTAATTGTTTTTTTTGACACAAGGTAATATTTTTTATGCCCAAGCAGTTTGATTTAATCGTGTGGGATTGGGATGGTACATTGGCCGATTCCACTGGCATGATTACACATGCCATTTTAAAAGCTGCCGAGCAGGTAGGTTTGCCGACTATTTCGGCACGTGCGGCGCGCAATATTATTGGCTTAGGCTTACGTGAGTCGATTCATGCGTTATATGGCGACATTCCAACGGAACAGGCGCAAGCGCTTGCCAGCCAATATTCGGCCAATTATTATGCTGGTGAACATGAAATTCCATTATTTGAAGGCGCTGCTGAAACAATTACCACGCTGAATAAACACGGCTTTAAATTAGCCGTCGCCACAGGCAAGGGCCGAAGAGGGCTTAACTCAGCGCTGGAACATTGCGGTTTGGGCAATTATTTTCACGCCACGCGTACGGTGGATGAATGTTTTTCAAAACCGCATCCGCAAATGCTGGATGAATTGATGGACCATTTAGTGGTGATGCCTGAACGCACTTTGATGATTGGTGATACCAGTTACGATTTACACATGGCGCAAAATGCAGGCGTGAGCGCGATAGGCGTAAGTTATGGCGCACAAGCCGCCGAGCAATGGCAGCATTTAAACCCGATTGGCCAATTTGATGATTTTGCGACGTTAAGTGAGTGGCTGTTTGCAAATGCCTAGCCGGTTAATTTGAGCGAGAATGGATGTGATGACAGAAGATAGCAATATTGTTAATACCATTATTTTTAAAAGTGAAGAATTGCAAAATGGCGCGCTTGGTTTGCGTTTCAATTTACCGCAGTTGGGTGAGTTTGTGACAGGCTTTGTGGTGCGTTTTCAAGATCAACCGTATGCCTATGTGAACCAATGCGCACATGTGCCAGTGGAGTTGGATTGGAATCAAGGTGATTTCTTTACGGTACAAAAAGATTATTTGATTTGTTCAACGCACGGCGCGCACTACCGGCCGGATAATGGCTTTTGTGTGATGGGGCCGTGCAAGGGCAAAAGTTTAAAACCCATTCCCGTGACCGAACTAAATGGACAAGTTATAATCAATATTGCTCCTATAAAATAATTTTAATTCAGCACCTTAAAGAAAGTTAACCATGTCAGAAGAAAATCAAAATAACCCCGCAAATGCCAGCAGTGCTGTGCCAGAAGACAATCGTTGGCAGCGCGATACCATTGAAAAACTCGCGAGTTCAGCGTTAACTGAGCAAAAAACTGCGCGGCGCTGGGGTACCTTTTTTAAAGCACTCACGTTTATTTATTTGTTTACATTATTATTTGTAGCCATGGGTTGGTTTGGCGGCGGTAAAGGTCACATTGGCGCACATACTGCATTGATTGAGGTGTCTGGTGTGATTCAGGCTGGGGGTGATGTGAACGCAGATTCGTTTATGAGCAGTTTACGTGACGCCTACGAAGACAAAGGCACGAAGGGCATTATTTTACGTATTAACAGCCCAGGTGGCAGCCCGGTGCAAGCTGGCATTATTAATGATGAAATCAAACGCCAAAAGAAATTACACCCGACCATTCCCGTGTATGCCGTGGTAGAAGATATTTGCGCATCGGGCGGCTATTACATTGCCGCAGCGGCCGACAAAATTTACGTGGATAAGGGCAGTATTGTGGGTTCGATTGGCGTGTTGATGGATGGTTATGGTTTTACCGAAGTAATGAAAAAAATTGGCGTTGAGCGCCGTTTGATGACTGCTGGTGAAAACAAAGCCATGCTCGACCCATTTTCACCCGTAAACCCAAAACATCAGGCCTTGGCGCAGGCCATGCTAGACCAAATTCACGAGCAATTTAAAACTGTGGTGCGTCAGGGTCGTGGCAACCGTTTAAAAGAAACGCCAGAAACTTTTAGCGGCTTGTTCTGGAGCGGTGAAGAAAGCATCAAAATTGGCTTGGCCGACGCGCTGGGCAGTGCAGATTTTGTGGCACGTGAAGTGATTAAACAAGAAGAGATTAAAGACTTTACCTACCAAGAAGATTTTGCCAGCCGTATTGCAAAACGTGTGGGCGCTGGTGCCAGTGCCGCTTTGGGTGAAACACTCGCCAAACAAATGATAGAAGCGGGGCAAGTTAAATTGCATTAAATATAGTCTTTAATATTGGGCCGTAAATGAATGCAACCATTTTCGATGCCCTGTGAGCCTTATCAATAAAGGCTCACAGGGCATTGTTTTTTTCTCGGAGAAAATTTACAGCATTAAAAGCGAAATTTTAGTCTTCAACCACGATCGATTGATATTCGGCTGGCGTTGCCGGATAAGATAATTTCATGTCTTTTAAAGTGTTGCGTAACAGATGAGAAATCAGCAGATTACGATTGGTTTTAGAATCAGCAGGAATCACGTACCAGGGTGCGTAATCGGTTGAAGTTGCTTTGAGCGCATCTTCATAAGCTTGCATGTATTGTGGCCAAAGCGCGCGTTCTTTTAAATCCCCTACGTTAAATTTCCAACTTTTAGTCGGGTCATTTAAGCGTTCTTGCATGCGTATTTTTTGCTCTTCTTTTGAGATATGCAAAAAACATTTGATGATGGTGGTGCCAGTTTCAGTCAGCATACGCTCAAAATCGTTGATTTGCGCATAGCGACGCTGACATTCTGCCTGATTAATCCAGTCGTGTACTTTAACAATCAGCACATCTTCATAGTGGCTACGGTTGAAAATGACTAATTCTCCCGCTTTTGGCACTTGGCTGTGTACGCGCCATAAATAATCATGCGCGAGCTCTTCACTCGTTGGGGCTTTAAAGCTGGCGAGTCGAATGCCGAGCGGGTCGCATTCACTGAACACATGACGCACGGTACCATCTTTGCCGCTGGCATCCATGCCTTGCAATACCAGTAACAGTTTACGTTTACCCTCGGCATGTAAAACATCTTGCAAGGCATTGATTTCGGCTGCAAGTTGCGTGAGTGCCTGTGCGTCTTCCGCTTTATTGCCTGACCGTGCGCTTTTATCGTCTGGCCTGAACTGACTTAACGAGAACTTTTTAGGGTTAACGCGATACTGGTCTAGGCTTTTCATGGCGGCGTTTACTTGTGCGCTTTTGTGTAGTTGATGAGGCCGTTGGTTGAACTGTCAAAGTTAGTGATGACCGCATCGTTGGTGAGCAAGGGCAGAATTTCTTGTGCAATCTGCTTGCCGTACTCAACACCCCATTGGTCGTAACTGTTGATATCCCAAATCATGCCCTGCACAAAAATTTTATGCTCATATAAAGCAATCAATTTACCCAGCGTGTTAGGGGTCACTTGGTCAAACAAAATAGAAGTACTGGGGCGGTTACCTTCAAACACCTTATGCGGCAACAGTTGCTCCAGTGCCTCACCTGTTAAGCCTTGTTTTTCTAACTCTGCACGCGCTTCATCTCTGGTTTTACCCAGCATCAGGGCTTGTGTTTGCGCTAAGAAGTTAGCAAGAAGAATTTTATGGTGCGCATAACCATGCTTGCCAATCGCATAGTGACTATGCACTGGCATTAAAAAGTCGCACGGCACAATTTGCGTGCCTTGGTGAATCAGTTGGTAAAACGCATGCTGGCCATTGGTGCCGGCTTCACCCCAAATAACAGGGCCCGTTTTATACTGAATGCGTTTGCCGTCGCGGCAAATAAATTTGCCATTACTTTCCATATCCGCTTGCTGTAAATAGGCTGGAAAGCGCGCCATACCTTGGTCATAAGGCAAAATAGCATTGGTATCCACATGAAAGAAATTGTTATACCAAATGCCAATCAGCGCCATAATCACCGGAATATTTTGCTCAAGCGGGGCGGATTTAAAATGGTTGTCCATTTCATGCGCGCCTGTAAGCAAGGCCTCAAAATGATCCATGCCAACGTACAGCGCAATTGATAAGCCAATCGCTGACCACAATGAATAGCGCCCGCCAACCCAATCCCAGAAGGCAAACATATTGTTGATATCAATGCCGAAATCTTGCACGGCTTTGGCATTGGTTGAAAGCGCAACAAAATGTTTTGCCACATAGGCGTTATCAATTGCGGAAGCTAAAAACCAAGTGCGCGCCGAAGTGGCATTGGTCATGGTTTCTTGCGTGGTAAACGTTTTTGAGGCCACTATAAACAGGGTGGTTTCAGGATTACATTTTTCCAATGCACGCATTAAATGGGCGCCATCAATATTTGACACAAAATGTACCTGTAATTCTGGGCTGGCATAAGGTTTGAGTGCATCACACACCATGACGGGCCCTAAATCGGAGCCGCCAATACCAATATTCACAATATCAGTGATGCGTTTGCCGGTATAGCCAGTCCATTCGCCATTGCGTACTTTTGTTGAAAACGCACGCATTTGCGCTAACACCGCATTCACGTCTGGCATCACATCATGGCCATCTACATAAACGGGCGTATTACTGCGGTTACGAAGCGCCGTGTGCAACACCGCGCGATTTTCGGTAATGTTGATTTTTTCACCCGCAAACATGCGGTCGCGCCAGCCTTCAATGTTCGCTTCACGCGCCAATTGAGTCAGTAAGGGTAAGGTCTCATCATTGATACGATGCTTGGAAAAATCAAATAAGATATCGTCGAGTTTTAAACTGTATTTATCAAATCGATTTTTATCCGTTGCAAATAAATCGCGCATGTGGATTGAGACCATTGATTTTTGGTGCTGGCAGAGCTTTTGCCATACGGGTAGTGTCGTTAATGCAGCCATTTGATTTAAGAGTACTTTACTTTCTAGTAGGTTAATTTAATTGTAAAACAATGCCAGCTAATGGTGGCAAAGTGATGACAAGTGATTGATTGTGACGCATCCATGCAACGTTTTCTGTGTGCATTCCCGCACCGTTTCCTTGGTTGCTACCGCCATAACAGTTCGCATCACTATTAAATACCTCTCGGTATGTGCCCGCTACAGGCACGCCAATGCGGTAAGTCTGACGCAACACAGGCGTAAAATTCAGTACTATTATAACAAAACTATTATCTAAGCCACGTCGAATATAGCTGACAATGGATTGGTCGCTGTCATGACAGTCTATCCACTCAAAGCCTTGCACTTCAAAATCCAGTGTGTGCAGCGCACCATGTGACTGATAGAGTCTATTTAAGTCATGGACGGCAAGTTTAAGGCCTTGATGCCACTGATGACCCGCATATTCATTACTCAATAAATGCCAGTCGAGGCTGCTGTTCACATTCCACTCACGGCCTTGGCCAAATTCATTGCCCATAAAATTGAGTTTTTTGCCAGGTGAAGTCATTTGATAAGTTAGCAACAGCCGCAGGTTGGCAAATTTTTGCCATGCATCACCGGGCATTTTGTCGAGCATAGAGTGCTTACCATGCACAACTTCATCATGCGAAAAAGGCAGCACAAAGTTTTCAGAATAGGCGTACAACTGACCGAAGGTAAGCTTGTCGTGATAATAGCGTCTGTGCACCGGGTCGTGTTCAATATAAGAGAGCGTATCGTTCATCCATCCCATATTCCACTTCATGCTAAAGCCCAGCCCGCCTAAATAGACTGGACGAGATACGGCAGGCCACGCAGTGGATTCTTCTGCAATGGTCAGTACACCGGCAAAGTCTTCACCGACCATCACGTTCAATTGTTTTAAAAACTCAATGACATCTAAGTTTTCACGTCCGCCGTACTTGTTTGGCAGCCATTCACCTGCTTTGCGTGAGTAATCTAAGTAGAGCATTGAAGCTACCGCATCAACACGTAAGCCATCGATGTGAAATTCAGATAACCAAAAATGTGCGTTCGCCATTAAAAAGTTGCGCACTTCATTGCGGCCGTAATTGAAAATATACGTACCCCAGTCTTGGTGTTCACCTAAACGTGGGTCTTCATGTTCGTATAAAGCCGTGCCATCAAAACGCGCCAATGCCCAATCATCTTTGGGGAAATGGCCTGGCACCCAGTCTAATATCACGCCGATATTGGCCTGATGAAAAGCATCAATTAAAAAGCGCAAATCATCTGGCGAACCAAAGCGATTGGTGACGCCAAAATAGCCGGTTGTTTGATAACCCCATGACTCCGTGAGCGGATGCTCTGAAATTGGCATGAATTCAACATGGGTGTAACCCATTTCCGCGACATAGGTCACTAGCGTTTTTGCCAAATCACGATAACTTAAAAAATGACCGCTTTCATTGCGCTGCCATGAACCTAAATGTACTTCATAACAGTTAAACGGTGCATGTAACCAATCCCGATTTTTGCGCGCATCTAACCAAGCATCATCATTCCATTGGTGTTGGCTATGGCTAATTTTTGCTGCAGTGCCTGGGCGTTGTTCAAATTCAAAGCCATAGGGGTCGGTTTTTACCAGTACGGCACCTGTATGACGATTACGAATTTCAAACTTATAGGTATCAAACGTGGTGAGGTGTGGAATAAAAATATCCCATACGCCGCTTGAGCCATGCGCACGCATGGAGTGAATGCGGCCATCCCAATTGTTAAAGTTGCCAGTAACGCTGACACGTTCAGCGTTTGGAGCCCACACGGCAAAACGAACGCCCGCGATGCCTTCTTGTGTTCTGAATTGCGCGCCAAGTGTCTTATATGCTTGCAACAAGCGACCTTCACCTAGTAAGTACAATTCATCCTGCGTTAAGCTTGAATTAAAGGTGTAGGGGTCATATATTTCAAATGCGCTTTCACCCGTCGTCACTTTCAGCAGGCAAGGCGTTTTAAAAGGTTTTTTGCTTACAGTTTCAAATAAGCCATCTGCATGGGTCTTTTCTAACACAATCCATTTACTATCAAGCTTAATTGACACTTCAGTCGCCGGCGGCAAAAACGTTCGATACGCATATGAGCCATCCACTTCATGACAACCCAAATAGCTGAATGGGTCATGGTGCTTAGCTTTTAAAATGCGCTTAAGACCATCAGCTAAGTGAGCGGGTTTTTCTCTAGTAGTTTTCGTGCTTTTCTCACGTTTTTGGCTAGGCGTTGTAGTGGACTTGACCAAGAGACATTCCCCTTAAATTTTTTAAGAAATATTTTTAACTTTTCTGCTGTTATTGCTAGATTATAGTGCTTTAAGCTGATTATAATGTATATGAAGACCAGTTAAATAGAAAATTAAAGCTAGTTAGCCCGGCTAGTTAAACGGATTATCAATATAAATTAAACTTCAGGAGGGCATCATGGCGCCAAATCGACCAATAGAACAACATTCTGATCGTTTTATCAGTAACTTAACCAAGCAGACCACGGCGATTATTTTAGCCGGCGGGCGCGGTAGCCGACTAAAAAGCCTTACAGATTGGCGAGCGAAACCAGCGGTGCAGTTTGGTGGTAAGTTTCGTATTATTGATTTTCCATTATCTAATTGCATTAATTCTGGCATACGCCGAATCAACGTGGCTACACAATATAAGGCGCAAAGCCTGATTCAGCATATTCAGCGCGGTTGGGGATTTTTGCGTGGTGAATTTAATGAATACGTCAATATTATTCCAGCGCAGCAACGTATCTCTGAAGATTGGTACAAAGGCACGGCTGATGCGGTGTTTCAAAACATAGACTTGTTACGTGAGGGTGGGGCGGAGTATGTGCTGATTTTAGCAGGTGACCATATCTATAAAATGGACTACGGTAAAATGCTGGCGACGCATGCGCTTAATCATGCCGACATGACCGTGGCTTGCATCAACGTGCCATTAGAAGATGCCAAAGGCTTTGGTGTACTGGCGGTGGATAATACAGATCGCGTGATTGAGTTTGCTGAAAAACCGGCTAATCCAAAACATATGCCAGATGACCCGACAAAGGCATTTGCAAGCATGGGGATCTATATTTTCAATGCAAAATTTCTCTATGAACAATTGATTCGCGATGCGGGCGACCCAAAATCTAGCCACGATTTTGGTGGGGACATTATTCCATACATCATTAAAAAGTATAAAGTGCAGGCGCATCGTTTTACCGATAGTTGTGTTGGGGCTAAAAACGGTAACCATTACTGGCGTGATGTCGGTACGATTGATGCATATTGGGAAGCTAATATGGAACTCACCAAGGTGATTCCTGAATTAAATCTCTATGATAAAGAGTGGCCTATCTGGACCTATCAGGAGCAATTACCCCCGGCAAAGTTTGTTTTTAATGATGAAGGCCGAACAGGCAAAGCAACCGATTCATTGGTTTCAGGCGGCTGTATTATTAGTGGTTCGAGCGTAACCAGTTCAGTACTGTTTTCCGATGTGCGCGTGCATAGTTATTGCGATATTGAAGCTTCGGTGATATTGCCAAAAGTAAAAGTAAATCGAAATGTTGTGTTAAAAAATGCGGTAATTGATCGCGGTTGTATTATCCCTGAAGGCATGCAGATTGGCGTCGATTTGGCGTTAGATGCCAAACGGTTTTATGTTTCAGAAAAAGGGATTACCTTGGTCACCCCTGATATGCTAGGTCAGGACTTGTACCGCGTCATATAATTTGCCATACCTAATTAGCCGGTACCTAATTCATCGGTGCGTAAAAATTTACGCACCGATGTCAATTTGAAGTTATTCGTTTTTTGTTTTAAAGGTCGTCATTCAAAGTGAAATCTAATCGTTCAAAAGTTCTCCTCAATCTATATTGGCATATGCATCAACCAGATTACCGTGATACGGTGACGAATGAATATGTGCTGCCTTGGACCTACCTGCATGCCATAAAAGATTACAGTGATATGGCTTATCACTTAGAAGAAAATCCAAAAGCCCGCGTCACGTTTAATTTTGTTCCGATTCTACTCGAGCAACTAGAAGATTACACCAACCAGTTTAAAGAAAATCAAATTCGCGATCCTTTGCTAAGCTTATTGATACTTGAGGATTTAGCGGGCATTAGCCCAGAGCAGTGTCGGCTGATTGTAACGAGCTGCTTTAAAAGCCATCACGAAAAAATGCTAAGCCCATTTCCACACTATCAACGTTTACTGCATCTCTACCAGTTAATTGAGCCGATTGTAGGGGTGGATGATTTTCACTATTTATCAGCGCAATATAAGGTAGATTTGTTGGTCTGGTATCACCTAGCTTGGTGTGGCGAAAGCTTAAGACGCAATAGCAAAGTCATCCAAAGGTTGATGGCAAAAGGGGTGCTTTTTACTTACGAAGATAGACGCCAATTGTTTACCACTATCGGGGATACAATTTCCGGTCTGATACCGCGCTATAAAGCATTACTGGCTAGTCAGCAGATTGAGATTTCAACAACCCCTTACTACCATCCAATTCTGCCTTTATTGTTGGACTTTAAATCGACTTTGGACGTGATGCCTTATGCGCCTTTGCCCAAGCACGCAAAATATGCCGGTGGGCAGCCACGCGCAACAGCACATGTGGTAAAAGCCGATTCATACCACTCACGGTTATTTGGTGAAAAGCCGCGCGGAATGTGGCCAGCAGAAGGTGCTGTGTCAAATGCGGCGCTTTCATTGCTGGCAGAACATGGGGTTGAGTGGGCGGCAACAGGGCAGGGTGTGCTGGCAAACAGTTTGTTAAAATCTCAGCTTAGTGTCAATCATAAGGTGGATTATCTTTATCAGCCATACCGCGTTACTAACGGTAAACAAGATATTTTATGTTTTTTTAGAGACGATGCCCTGTCGGACAAAATTGGCTTTGAATATGCAAAAATGCACACGCCCGATGCGGTGAGCGATTTTGTAAAAACATTAGAAAATATCGCCAAATCAGACGGTCCAGCTAAAAAAGTGGTGAGTGTCATTTTAGATGGTGAGAATGCCTGGGAATATTATCCCTATAACGGCTATTACTTTTTAAATGAGTTGTATGCGGCACTTTCAAATCATCCTGATATTGTGATGACAACCTTTAGTGACATCGTAGATATATATCAATCGGCAGAATATAAGAGTAAAGGTATTGTGGCACCGGTACTGCCACAAGTAGCTGCCGGCAGCTGGGTGTATGGCACATTTAGCACTTGGATTGGCAGTAAAGATAAAAATCAGGCTTGGGATTTACTGTGTGAGGCTAAGAAAACGTACGACCAAGTTATTGCCAAAAATGGTATTTCGGCTGAAAAACTCGCCGCATGTGAGCGTCAACTAGCCATTTGTGAAGGGTCTGATTGGTTTTGGTGGTTTGGTGACTACAACTCGTCTGATAGCGTTGCGAGTTTTGATCAGCTCTATCGTCGCAATCTCATGAATTTATATAAACTGCTGGGTCAGCCTGTGCCGCAAGCGTTACATGTCAAAATCAGCGCAGGTGGCGGCAATGCAGATAACGCGGGCACTATGCGTCGTGGGCAAGAGTAATTTAAAACTCGCTTGAATATTGGCGTTTTTTAACGCTTCTTTTTAACCTAATTTAGTCCAATCGTCTTATTTGAGATACGAGCGCTATTTTTTACAACATTAAATCTTTCTGCGTCACGCAGCGAAAAAAAATTATTTGAGACTTTCATGATTTCTACCCATACGCCTCCATTGAATCAGCGTCGAGCTGGTGTTCTATTGCACATTAGCTCTTTGCCAAGCGACCGTAATGTGGGCGATTTAGGCACTGAGGCATATCGTTTTGTCGATTTTTTACGAGAAATTGGCGCAACCGTTTGGCAAACATTGCCCATTAATATGCCGCATGCTGATAACTCTCCTTATCAAGCATTATCTGCCTTTGCGGGAAATCCTGATTTTATCAGTATCGAAACGCTGCAATCGCAAGGGCTTTTATTAAGAAAATCAGATGCTGAACCCCAAGTCTTTAAAAAAGTAGAATTGTTAGCCAACGCCTATGAAGCTTTTAAGATTCGGGGAGATAAAAAAGAGCAGTTAGCTTTAACGCGATTTTGTAAAAAACAGGCACATTGGCTAGATGATTTTGCGTTGTTTTTGGTACTCAAAAAGCAGTTTAATCAGGCGGGCTGGAATGCGTGGCCAGATGAATACAAAAATCGCGATGCGGCGACCCTTAAACATGCGCGTAAAACCTTAGCGCACGAAATTGCAGTCGTACAATTCACACAGTATATTTTCTTCACACAGTGGTTAAAGCTAAAGGCGTATGCTACGAAAAAGAAAGTATTTTTGTTTGGTGATATTCCTATATTTGTGGCCTACGACAGTGCTGACGTATGGGCGAAACCGCATTTATTTAAGCTTGATGCGCATAAAAATATGGCGGTGGTGGCCGGTGTGCCGCCAGATTATTTTTCTGCCACAGGCCAGCGCTGGGGCAACCCGCATTACAACTGGGATGCGATGGCCGCCGATGGCTTTAGCTGGTGGGTGTCACGATTGGCGACGCAAAATGCATTGTTTGATGTGGTGCGTATTGATCATTTTAGAGGGTTGGAGGCGGCGTGGGAGATTCCAGCCAACGAAGATACTGCGATCAATGGCGAGTGGGTACTGGCACCCGGTGATGCGTTACTGGCCGCAGTCAAGGCAGCACTGCCGCATATCTGCTTAGTAGCTGAAGATTTAGGTGTCATCACGCCAGAAGTAGACGCATTAAGAACTCAATACGATCTGCCAGGTATGAAAATTTTACAGTTTGCTTTCAGTGGCTCAGATGACAACCCATATCTACCTGAAAATATTGAAGGCAATAGCGTTGTTTATACCGGTACGCACGACAACGACACCACTTTAGGTTGGTATTACAGCTTAGATGACCAACAGCGTACACATTTTCACGAATACCTCACGCAAACACAAGTGCAGAATCAGCAAGTGCAAATGCCTGAAGATTTAGTGCATATGGCACTGGCCTCCAACGCCATGTTGGCAGTGATTCCCATGCAAGATATTTTGGCGCTTGATGGGCATCATCGCATGAATACCCCAGGCACTTGCTCCGGCAATTGGCATTGGCGTTTTCAATGGCAGCAATTGTCAGCGGAACAACAAAAAAACATCAAACGCGCCATTAAGCAGAGTAAGCGGAGCTAGGTGATGGCATTGTTAATGGGTATTGATGTGGGTGGTACGAATTTACGCATTGGTATTTTTGATGGTTTGAAGCTGGTAGATGAAAGCCGATTTCAAGCCGATTTTGCAAGCATTTGCCAAAAACACTCCCCTAAAGTAGCTTGGCAGCAAATTCTTAATATGACTGAAAATGCTATACGCGCTACACAAACCAAGCATGCGGAAATTACCGCGATTGGCATTGGTTTTCCGGGTTTTATTGACCCAGTGACAAAAATTATTGCGCAATCGCCAAATTTGGCCGGTTTAAAAGACGTGAATCTTGCGGCTAATTTATCGCAACGCTTAGGCAAAAAAGTAGTGGTGGAAAATGATGCGAATGCCGCAGCGTATGGTGAATATTGCTTGGCTTTACAACCGATTGGCGGACTGATTTATTTAGGCTTAGGTACGGGTGTAGGTGGTGGCATGGTTGATGCCAACGGCTCATTGCACTTAGGTGCGCATGGTGTGGCAATGGAAATTGGCCACATCATTATTGAGCCGAATGGCCGCCAATGCGGTTGTGGCAATTTAGGTTGTATGGAACAGTATGCCTCGGCCAGTGGCGTGGTTGCCACTTATTTGCATGCAACACAGCAGCAGTTGAGTGCGATGGAAATTGCGCAATTAGCCAAAAATGGGGATGCAAACGCCATTGCGGCCTATGATCTAGCCGCGAATGCTTTAGCACAAGCGCTGGCCAGCATATTAAAAGTGGTAGATGTGAAAAATGTGGTGATTGGCGGTGGCTTAACTGGGGCGTGGCCGCTCATGCAAAAAACGTTTCTTGCGCGCTTGGAGGCTGATTTAATTCCAGTGTTACGTGGCAAAATTAACGTAATGATTTCAACCACGCATGACCAAGCTGGAATGCTTGGGGCAGCCATGCTTGCCAGTTTAGCCTAAATATTTTTGTCTTAAAAACAATGAAAAATAAGCTATTTTAGATAACAACCTTTTTCGATGCTCTGGAAGCCTTATAAATAAAGGCTTCCAGAGCATAAAAATTTTCTCGGCGAATTTATTGTTTGTTTAAATGCTGTTGCAAAGCCCAAACGACATGCTCTCGAACAAGTGCATTTTCATCAAACTCACGCGCTTTTAGTGCTGTGATAATTTCAGGTGTTGTGTTTGCATTGCCCAAGCCGACCGCCACGTTGCGTAGCCATTGTTGGTAGCCAATGCGATAAATCGCACTGCCGGCCATTTTTTCTTTAAAAGTACGCTCATCCCACAAAAAACATTCAAGCAGGGTAATCGTATCCAAACCGTGTTTAATGGCAAAATCGGCTTCTGTCGTGATTTGTGCAAATTTATTCCAGGGGCAAAACAACTGGCAATCATCGCAGCCATAAATGCGGTTGCCAATCAGTGGTCTGAATTCTATTGGAATGGACGTTTTGAGTTCAATGGTTAAATAGGAGATGCAGCGTCTGGCATCCACTTCATAGGGCGCAGTGATGGCCTGTGTCGGGCAAACCTCAATACAACTTGTACAAGTACCGCAATGATTGCTGGCCGGTGCATCAATAATGAGCGGTAAATTGGTATAAATTTCACCTAAAAAAAACCATGAACCGCGGTCTTTGTTAATTAAAAGGGTATGTTTTCCACGCCAGCCTAAGCCGGATTTTTCAGCAATTGCTACTTCTAGCACAGGTGCGCTATCGGTGAATACCCGGTATTCAAAAGCATCGGCTGCATCATTCACTAGCGCCGCTTGTATGTTATCGCAAAGTTTTTGCAGTTTTTTTCGCATCACTTTGTGGTAATCGCGTCCCAATGCATAGCGCGAAATAAATGCTTGATTTGGTGCTTGCAAAATCGCTTCACTGTCTGCGGATTGCGGCGGTAAATAATCGAGCCGCGCCGAAATAATCCGTGTAGTGTTAGGCACTAATTCCGCTGGGCGGGTTCGCTTCGTGCCATGTTTTGCCATATAATCCATGTCACCATGAAAACCTTTGTTAATCCACGCTTGGTGTTCGGATTCTGCTGTCTGCAGATGCGTGTCGGTGATACCAATTTCACTAAAGCCCAAGGCTTTTCCCCAGCGCTTAATTGCTGCGCTCAACTGCGTGAAATCCATAGGGTGAGTCGTCATGGAGCATGATTTTACACTTGATTTGGCCGATGAAGCAGCGACGTTGCAGTTTGCCGCGATTTTAGCCAAAGCGCTGGTGCCAAATTTCATCATTTATTTGCATGGCGATTTAGGCGCAGGAAAAACCACTTTAGTGCGCGGCGTTATGCATGCGCTGGGCTTTGCTGGCAAAGTAAAAAGCCCAACCTACACCTTGGTTGAAATGTACGAAATTGAACTTCAACCAAACTCTAAATGTCACTTGTATCATTTTGACTTATATCGTTTTAATGATGAAGAGGAATGGAACGCAGCAGGTTTTAGAGACTATTTTAATGCACGCAGCGTGTGTATAATTGAATGGCCAGAAAAAGCGCAGCAGGTATTGCCAACCCCGGATATTGATATTGTATTTTCAATACAGTCCATCGGGCGAAAAATACAAATCATTGCGCATTCCGTATTAGGACAACAATGTTTACAAGCCATCATTTCACAAGCTATTCATTTACAAGGCAAGCCATAATGCAGGCGTTGATACGCTTTAGCGTGAACGCCATGCTTTGCTTGACGCTGGCAATGGCCAATATCGCACACGCAGAAAATAAAATTATTGCGTCACGTGTTTGGCCCGCGCAGGATTTTACCCGCATTACGCTTGAATCTAACAAGCCATTTGTTTACAAGATGCAGATTATTTCAAACCCTGATCGTGTTGTGCTGGATATTGAAAATGTTGAATTCAATCAAATCATTAAATCCACCAATGATCGCGTTCTACCGACAGACCCGTACATCAAGCAAATCCGTGTGGCGCGTTTTCAACAAAATGTAGTTCGTTTAGTGGTTGATTTAAAAGACGTTTCCAAGCCCAATGCATTTTCTTTGAAGCCTACTGGCGATTACAACCATCGCTTGGTGTTGGATATACACCCCTTACATGACCCGTTAATGGCGATGCTAGCAGCGCGCGATGCTGCGACCAATGCGCAGGCGAATATCCCAGTGGATGCGTCGCAGCCGTCTTCTGAACCGCAAGGTTCAACCGAGGTGTTACCAAACGGCGTGAGTACGACAGATTCTCAACCCATAGCAGATAATGCACCAACGACTGATACCACGCAGATTGCCGAGCAGAGCAAACTGCCAGAAACGACATCAGGCACAGATGTGGCAAAGTCAGACAAACTCAGTACCGACAACATTGACAATAAAAATGTTGCAATTGTGCCGCCTGATGCAACAAAGTCAGATTCTTATAAACCCAGTGTGAATAAACCTGATAGTCCAGCATTTAGGCAAATCACAATTGCGATTGACCCTGGGCATGGCGGTGAAGACCCAGGTGCTATCGGTGCCAGTGGTAGCCGTGAAAAAGATGTAACTTTGCTGATTGCAAAAAAACTAAAAGAAAAAATTGATGCTGAACCCAACATGCGGGCCATTCTAACGCGTGATGGCGACTATTTTATTCCACTGCATGACCGCGTGATCAAGGCCAGAAAGTTGCAAGCGGACTTATTTTTATCTATTCATGCGGATGCGTTTACCAATCCAGCGGCACGCGGATCATCCGTCTTCGCACTATCTGAAAAAGGCGCAACCAGTGCTGGTGCGCGCTATTTGGCGAAAAAAGAAAATGAATCTGACTTAATCGGTGGCGTGAGCCTAGGTGGAAAAGACCCAGTATTAGCAAAAACGCTGCTGGACTTATCACAAACTGCCACCATTAACGATAGCTTAAAATTGGGTAAAGCCGTTTTGATGCAAATTGGCGAGATTAATAAATTACATGCAAAACGTGTAGAACAGGCGGGGTTTGCAGTTTTAAAATCACCCGATATTCCCTCCATTCTGATTGAGACGGCTTTTATCAGCAACCCTGAGGAAGAACGCAAGTTGAACGATGATGCTTATCAGGACAAACTGGTGAAATCAATTTTGACTGGCATCAAAAAGTATTTTTCAACCAATCCCGCATTAGCTAAAACTAAAATCGCCCAGGAATAAACTCAGGCTAATTGGAAGTTGATATTTCTTGGCCTCTAAGTTGAACCAGTCCAAATCTAGCGCTGATTTATCGCTTGAACACCATCGTTTTCAAATAATTCACTAAGTATACAAGTTGTTGCAGAGTTGGCACGACTCATGCTTTACAGAATTTAACAATAAATAACAATTTGCTCATACATTTAATTTTATGGCTACAGAAGACACAATTCATCAATACAATTTAAGCATCTTTGAGAGCTATCTTAAAGACGTTCGTACCGGCACAACTTCAAGTATGGTTTCGTTAGCCTTTTTGCTTGTCATCTCTATTG
>JAKQTB010000107.1 GCA_029569495.1 Pseudomonadota bacterium
GCAAACAGCGCCCGCCATTGTGAGGCAAGGGCGGCGGCACTGTCATTTTCAAGTTGCCCTTCATGCAAGCTATAACGAATAATCGTGCTGGTTGGTAGACCCAACGCTTGGCTTAAATGAGGTAAGGATTTTGCTAAAAGTTGCGCATCATGCTTGGCCGCTGTAACGTATTCGTCTTTTTGGTCAGAAAACTGCCAAGTGACCACCACCATATCGCCAAACAGCCCCCAAATACCGCCTTGTGTGCCGTGTAGTATTTCAATATTACTCGGTGTTTTGCTGGTGAGTTCGATTTGGCGCTTAAATTTTCGTAAAAGTGCGTCATTGAGTGCATCATGGTTTAAGGGGTCGCTGCTTTCAAGCAAAATGGGCATGACTAATGCTAACGTTTTGCTATCACCCGATTTAACGCCAAAAGTCAGCCAGCGTTGTAGCGCTCGGTCATTCGCCAGTGCGTAGATTTTTGCAATCCCAAAAAACGCCACTGCCCACAAAATAGGCGCGGTGAGGTCGAGGTAAGTATTGGTGAAATTGATGGCGAGGTACGACAACACCAGCAGCCCCATTTGGCCGCTGGTGAAGATGGTGTTAAATCGGTCGCGGTCCATACTGCGGTAAAACGCCAAGGTGGTGAGCCAAATTAATAACAAACTCAATAAAATATAGGGCGTTTTGCCGCGCCACACTTTTAAATAATCTCGATTTTTAACGTTATCAATGGCGGTGGCTAAAATTTCAACGCCCGGAAATTGCTTGTCCATGGCGGTGGCTTTAATGTCAAACAGCCCAGGCGCGGTTGAACCGATAATCACAATTTTATTGGTAAATTCATTTTGCGGGCGCTTTTTAACCTTGCTGGTGAGGTCAGTAAATACATCGCTAAACGGCACGTATTGATAGCTAAAGGGCTTGCCGCGCCAGTTGATGAGCATGTTTTGCGGTAGGGGGTATGAATTCATCTGCGCAAAATCGCCAACAATTAGCGGCAAAGACGGCAAAAACCAGCCGTAATCATCATGGTAGATGCGATATTCACGCACAATGCCATCAATATCGGGGTAAACGTTGTGCGTGCCGAGTCGATTGGCCTTAATGGCGCCCTCAAAATGCGGCAAAATCGCGGCAAACGTGGCGTCTTGATTACCTGAGTCCTGTTTAAATTTTAAGCCGGGAATTTGTGAAAATTTAAGCTTACTTTCACTGTCTTGGCTAATATCCAAGCGCAAAATAGGAAAAAACGTGTTATCAGCATTAGAAATCACCTCATTAAAATATTCATCGCCTTCTGGCCTAAAAATATCTGCATCGCTAAACAACACGTCAAATACAATCGCTTTGGGTTTTTGTGCTTGAATGTTTTCAACAAATTCGCCCATCACTTGGCGCGACCAAGGCCAACTGCCGAATTCTTTGGCAAACGCGTGCAAACTGGCTTCGTTAATGTCCACAATCATAATGTCTGGGTCAGCTTGTGGTTGAATCACGCGGTACTTCACCATAAAATCAAACGCACGGTCACGCATGTTTAAACCCACACCAAACACGCTGGCATCCAGCAACACCAGCACGGTGAACAGGGCAGCTAAATAAATGTAGAAATTGTTTTTAAGCTTGCGCGTCATATTGGCAAGCCATTGGCCGAGCAAAAGTTTCAATTTAGTCATTTGCGCAATCAAAGAGTGGTTAAGCCTAAAATCATAAATCTTTTTGTCGGCTTTGTGGGTTTGATTTGGCTATTTGTGAAATTTAAATCGCTTAAATTTAGCCCCTTGAAAATACACTTTATGGACGTAATTTTAACGCCAACCTTTTTCGATGCCCTGCAAGCCTTGTATATAAAGGCTCGCAGGGGAGAAAATTTTTCTCGGGCAGAAAATGATTGAAATTAATCGCATTTTTGACATGAATAACGTAGGTTGGCTTGCAAGCAATTTACGCGATTGCGCAAAACTATTTAGCGCGCATCCGCTATAATACGGCTCAATGAATATTATCTTTTTACAATGGATTGCGACGCTCATTACCTTGCTTTTGTTAGCATGGTTGCTGTGGCGCAGTTACCAAAATAAATCCACCGAATTGCTGTTGCAACAGCTTGAAGACAAGCACCGCGCCATGCTGCTTGATTTAAATGATGGCTTGAATAAATTGGGCGACCGCATCAATGCAGCCTCGCAAGAGGGCAGTGAGCGCTTAAAGTCAGCCGTGGCCACAGAGTTACAAGCCACGCGCGAGGCCATGCAGGCTTTGCAGTTAGCGCAAAATAACAGCTTGGCGCAAACCCGCGAAACAGTGCTGGAAAAACTGCACATCACCTTGAGTGAGCAAGGCAAGTCACAACAGGCGCTGATTAACGACACCATGCTCAAAGCCACCACCACGCTCACGCAAAGTGTTGAAAGCTTGGGCAAAATTGTGGATAGTCGTTTGGAGCAAATTGGCGGAAAAGTGTCTGAGCGCTTGGATGAAGGCTTTAAAAAGACCAATCAAACCTTTATTGATGTGATGGCGCGCTTGGCCACCATTGACGAAGCGCAAAAGAAAATTGATGGCCTAACCACCAATGTGGTGAGCCTGCAAGAATTACTGGGTGATAAACGCAGTCGTGGCGCGTTTGGTGAGGTGCAGTTAGAGGCCTTGGTGCGGAATGTGTTGCCTGTGAATTCATTTGCCATGCAGCATACCTTTGAAAATGGCACTCGTGCCGATTGCGCCTTATTTTTACCAGAACCCACAGGCACGGTGGCGGTGGATAGCAAGTTTCCGCTCGAGAACTATCATCGCATGTTTGATAATCAATTAACTGAAGCTGAGCAATTGGCGGCTGAAAAACAGTTCAAACTTGATGTAAAAAAACATGTGGATGACATTGCCAGTAAATACATTATTTCTAATGTCACGTCAGACGGTGCGGTAATGTTTATTCCTGCTGAAGCCGTATTTGCTGAGCTGCACGCTTATCACAATGATGTGATTGAATACGCCATGAACAAACGCGTGTGGGTGGTTTCACCTACCACGCTTATGGCGGTGCTCAATACTGCGCGTGCTGTGTTAAAAGACGTCGAAACACGTAAACAAGTCCATGTAATAAAAGAAGAGCTAGGCAAACTCAGCAAAGATTTTGGCCGCTTTGACCAACGCATGAAAAAACTTGCCGATAATATTCGCCAAGCACACGAAAACGCGCAAGAAGTTCATATCAGCAGCCAGAAAATTTCAAACCGTTTTGCGCAAATTGAACGGGTAGAACTCATCAACAAGCCGCTGGATGTGCTCGATATTATTGATGATAAAGAAGATTAGGTTTATATTATAACATCATGAAAATTAAAATATTTTATTTTGCAAGACTTAAAGAAACGTTGAAGTTTTCAACTGAAGATTTAGAGCTGCCAGACGAGACGCTGACGATACTAAAACTCAAAGCTTTGTTAGCACAACGTAGTGATACTTGGCACGAAATGCTCATGGGCAAGCTCAAAGTGCGGGGCGCAATTAACCATGAATTAGTGGATGACCTTGCAACCATTCATGATGGTGATGAAGTAGCATTTTTCCCCCCCGTAACAGGTGGCTAGGTAGTCGGCACATGACGGTACGCGTACAAACACAAGATTTTGATGTGGGTTTTGAAATTAACCAGTTACGCGTTGCCCGCCCAGATGTTGGGGCTGTTGTGAGTTTTGTTGGCCAAGTAAGGGATTTAAATGACGGAAATACGATTGCTACGCTCACTTTAGAGCATTACCCAGGCATGACTGAAAAATCCTTAGAGGCCATCGTGAACCAAGCAAAAAGCCGTTGGAATATCATGGATGCCACTATTATTCATCGTGTTGGCACGTTACAACCGCTGGACCAAATTGTGCTAGTTGCCGTCAGCAGTGCGCATCGTAATGAGGCGTTTAGCGCTTGTGAATTTATGATGGATTACTTAAAAACAGAAGCACCATTTTGGAAAAAAGAAGCAACGGCGGAAGGCGAGCAATGGCTGGAAGCGAAAGAGACAGATGAAACTGCCCGTAAGCGCTGGGAGAAATAGCGTTGGTTTACTCAACATTCATTCACAATAGTCATTCAATAGATACACCATAAAATAACAAGGCAATATGTCACAATTTTTATTACCGCAACAATTAACACTGAATATTTCAGCGCAGCAATTTAAGTTTGCTGATACGTCCGCGCTTATCGCAACTGAGCGTAAAAGTGCGCAGCACCAAGCATGGGTGGCTCAAGCTGAAGCAAAAAAAGCAGCAGAGTTTGGCTTAAATATTCAGCAGGCAGGGTTTAACTTGCTAGCACTGGGTGAGCCTGGCACCGGGCGCACAACGCTGATGTTAAGTGCCATGCAAGAGGTTGCCGCACAGCTTGCAAGCCCCGCTGATTTAATTGCACTTTATCAATTTGATTTAAATGGCAAGCCTTTATTTGTTAAGCTTCCAGCAGGTGTGGGAACACAATTAAAACAGGCGCAGGATAATTTTATTCGGAAACTAGCCAAAGCGTTACCAACCTTGCTTGAGGCCAAAACAAAAGAAAACTCACTCAAGCCGATACAGACATTTTTAGAAACACAGCTCAATGTAATTGTCGGTAAAATTGCGTTAATTCAAGAACATGCCTCCTTGATTAATTATTTTAAGTTACTTAAACAAGATGTTCTGGAATATTTAGATGCTTGGCAGCCCAGCCTTGGCAGTGAAGGCGAGGCCAATATAGATGCATTATTGAGCGAAAGTTTTTTTGGTCGTTACCGCGTGAATGTGTTGGTTGAGCATGCGGTAGATGCGTTAAATTCAGCGATTAATGCGCCAGCAATTTATGACAATGACCCAAGCTTGCAGTCATTATTTGGCGGTATTGAAAGCGCAGGCGAAGCAGGCAATGCGCCAGATTTTATGCGTTTGCGTGCCGGCAACCTCTTGCGTGCAGACGGCGGCACGCTGTTGCTCCACTTGCGTGATATTTTGGCGGATGAGCAAAATGGTGCGCAGCTCCTTGAAAAATTACATCGTTTTTTACGCAATGGCACGTTGCAAATTGAAGATTTAAGCAGCAGTAATAGTCAGGGTGGTGGTTTTGTCAGCACACAGGCGTCCATTCCCGTTTCAGTCAAGCTGGTACTGATTGCAACGCGTGAAGACTACTACGCGTTAGTCGATGAAAAGTCTGATTTCTTTAACTACTTTCCTATCAAAATTGAATTTTCCGAATACGTAAAAGCCAATGCAGAAAACTATCATGTGTACGCAGCTTTTATTGCACAGAAATGTCAGCAATATCACTGCAAGCATTTCACCGCAGAAGCTGTGGCAGCGTTATTGCAAGCGATGCACCGCTTAATTGAAGACCAAACACGCTTAAGTACAAAATTTGCCGATTTAGAAAAACTGATCTTGGAAAGCGCGGCTGTGGCTGGCTTACGCGGTGCTAAACTTGTCGCGCTTGAAGATGTAAAAGCAGCGATTAGTCGTAAATATGCACGGCATAGTTATATTGAAGCGCGCATTCGCGATTCTATTGTAGATAATGAATTAATGATTAATGTGCAGGGCGAGGTGATTGGCCAAATTAACGGCCTGACGCATGTTGATCTTGCAGATGCCAGCTTTGGCTCGCCAGTGCGAATATCTGCAAATTGCTATGCTGGCCGCCAAGACGTGCTTACGATAGACCGCGAAGTGGCCATGAGCGGCCCCACGCACGATAAAGGCGTGATGATATTGCAAAGCTGGCTACATGCTAATTTTGCAGACTCAAATCCATTAAACCTGACGGCGTCATTGGTGTTTGAGCAAGAATACAGCGGCGTGGATGGTGACTCTGCATCGTGCGCAGAGTTGTTTGCAGTATTGTCAGCTTTGGCCCAAGTGCCAATTAAACAAGGAATCGCCGTGACTGGCGCAATGAACCAGCATGGTGAAGTGTTGCCAGTAGGTGGTTTAAATGAAAAAATTGAAGGTTATTTCAGAGTGTGTCAGGAAATAGGTTTAGATGGTCAACAAGGCGTACTCATCCCCAAACGAAATGTTCGGCATTTATTACTCAGTGATGAAGTGATTAATGCAGTGGCAAATGGCAAGTTTCATATTGCCGTCATGGATGATATTGCCGAGGGAGTCTCGCATCTCACTGGTCAATCCTTACGGCAAATCAATCAGTTAGCAACTAAAAAATTAGTTTCATTTAAGGCTACTTTAGAAGCTAATTCGCCAAAAATATTAACTAGATAGAAGATAAATCTCTAAGAATTGTCATGAAAGAGCAGGACGAAAAACAAGATGCAAAGTGCAGGTTAGATAAATGGCTTTGGGCTGCACGCTTCTTTAAAACGCGAAGCTTAGCCACTGCTGCAATAGAAACAGGCAAAGTGCACGTGGATGGCGACCGTGTTAAACCCGCCAAAGAATTGCATGTCGGCCAACTTGTTCATATTCGGAATAAAGATTTTGAAGTAGAAGTTACAGTACAAGCGCTCTCAAATATACGCAAAGGCGCCCCAGAAGCCCAGCTTTTATATACAGAAACAACTGCAAGTGTTACAAAGAGAGAAAACTTAAAAGTAACAGGTGAAAATGCACATGCCCTGCGAGATAGGGGTGCAGGCAGGCCAACCAAACGACAACTGAGAGATATTAAGAGATTTACAGGCGACGCTTACTGATTTTTTACAATTTTCTTTGAACTTATTAATCTTTAATATAAAATGATAATCCATTCGTTCAATGGTTGAACTCCTAGATATGCTTACAGACGAATATCGGTATAAAATACTTAAGTTGTTAGAAACAAATCCAGAAATTAGCCAACGTGAGTTGGCTAAAATTTTGGG
>JAKQTB010000115.1 GCA_029569495.1 Pseudomonadota bacterium
CATACGGGAAAATTATTTTGAAAGTTTCAAGGTTGAATGGCACTTGCGGAATATGAAAATTAGGTAAGCCACCCGCAATTGAACCTAAATCACCGACGGTTTTAGTATCAATATTCAAAAAAGTAACGCCAAGTGAAACCACCATGATGCCGGCTAAGGTTGATGGTATGGCTTTGGTCAATTTAGGCAGGAGATAAATCACTGCCATGGTCAAGGCGATTAGCCCTAACATTGTATAAAGTGGCAAGCCGCTCATCCACGCTGTTGTTCCATCTTCAGCCACGGTTTTAAAGTGCCCAAACTGCGCCAAAAAAATCACAATCGCCAAACCATTCACAAAGCCCAACATCACAGGATGCGGCACCATACGAATAAATTTACCTAACTTGGCAACGGCAAACAGTATTTGCAACAAGCCCATTAGCACCACCGTAGCAAACAAATACTCAACGCCATGCTGCACCACCAATGCCACCATGACAACAGCCAGCGCACCCGCTGCGCCTGAAATCATGCCTGGGCGACCGCCAAACGTGGCGGTGATCAATGATACCAATACCGCTGCATATAACCCTGTAAGTGGCGACACATGCGCAATCAAGGCAAATGCAATCGCCTCTGGCACCATTGCCAGCGCAACCGTTAAGCCACTTAATAAATTGAGTTTAATTTCTTGTGGACTGTATTTTTCAAAACTTAAAATAGACAACTTACGCTCCGATGACAAAATTTTACAGCGTTATCGACGCACGTCCATAACGTCCAATAACCGAGATAATTAGTTTCTGAATAAATTAAAATGTGAGCTGCCCACACAATAACGAATGCAGGTCTTAAGAAGTGACGGGGCGTAACTCAGAACATTACATTGAAGTTCAGTTAATTATCTTTGGCTTTTTTAAGGGCGTGATTATCTCACGATTAGGCTATTTAACAGCGCCATCCAAGTTAAATTTCAATCTTTGTTGGCGCAACGAATGTGCGTCTTGATGAGTTAAAAGTGATTGTACTTACGCAAAATGGCAACAAAAAAGCCCAGTGATTGCGCACTGGGCTTTAAAGTTTGTTTGGGGCTTATTATTTATTGCAAACGTACATTGTTACTTCAAAGCCAAAACGCATTTCTGTTGCTGCTGGTGTTGTCCACATAATCATTCTCCTTTGAGTTTATTCACATCACCATTGATGTGTTTGTATGATTCACATCATACGTATTGGTTTAAATTTTACGCTATGCGCAACACGTAAAAACGCCTCATGATTTTACTTAAATAATCCTAATTAGCTGCCGTCAATTATTAAAAAAATATGCGTTAAAAATTGGTTTAAAAGTGTATATTTTACGTCGAGAAAAAAATTATGCTCTGCGAGCCTTTATTTATAAGGCTTGCAGAGCATCGAAAAAGGTTGCGTGTTAAAAATAGGGTTTTAAAGCACTTTTTCACATGGTTTAATTGCACTAATTTCACTCATTTTTTTCTGGTGATGATGCGCAGCTGCAGCCTTAATTTCAATATACAATATGCATCAGTTTTAATGCGCAAATGCATTGTTGCACTGAACGTAAACCATACTGGCAGGTCTACGTTAAGCAATAGCAACATTTAATTTACGAAGGAATACAAATGAACATCTCAGCACTACTTTTAGCCATTTCGCTCACTTTTGGGTTTAGTCAGTTATCGTTGGCCGACCACCATGAAGACGGTGGCAAACACTGTTCGCGTCATCACAAAATGCAAGATGCGGATACCAACAAAGACGGTGCAATTAGCCGTGATGAATTTATGGCTGGCCATCAAGCCATGGCAGATAAGATGTTTTCTAAGATGGATGCCAATAACGATGGCAAAATCGACCAGGCCGAGCGCACCGCGGGCAAAGAAAAAATGGGGAAACATTGCGATAGAAAAGACCATGATAAGTCTAGTAAGTAATCATATGCAATCAGCTTAAACAACCGAAAGCAGGTAAAAACTGCGCAATCAAGCCACACTTATTTAGTGTGGCTTTTTGTTTTTATCACGCGCATAATTGCCCAACATTAATGTGAATGGAGTCAAGCATGCATGCATACACCGTGTTAATTACCGGGGCGAATCGCGGTATTGGGTTAGAACTTAGCCGGCAATATGCCGCCGATGGCTGGCAAGTATTGGCGTGTTGCCGGCACCCGCAATCGGCCATTGCCTTGCAGGCGCTCACTACACAGCATGACAACGTGCATGTATTGCCATTAGATGTGAGTGATTTTAGGCAAATTGATGCACTGGCACTCACACTCAAGGCGCAGAATATTGACGTGCTGATTAACAATGCTGGTGTTTATCCTGAAAGCACTTTTGGCGACACCGATGAGCAGCTTTGGGCGAATGCTTTCAAGGTAAACAGCATGGCGCCTATGAAAATGGCCGAGGCTTTTGTGCAGCATATCACCAGAAGCCAGCTTAAAAAAATTGCCACCCTCAGCAGCAAAATGGGCAGCATTGATGACAACACCAGCGGTGAGAGTTATTTGTATCGCAGCAGTAAAACTGCGGTGAATATGGTCATGAAAAGTTTGGCGATTGACCTCAAGCCTTACGGCATTAGCGTGGTAACGTTGCACCCGGGTTGGGTACGCACCGACATGGGCGGCCCCAATGGTTTAATTGATGCCAGCGCCAGCGCAACCGGCTTGCGTGAAGTGATTGCCCATTTAAACTTAAGCAACTCAGGCCGATTTATTGCTTATGATGGAAAGCCGATTGCTTGGTAGTTGCGGCTTTGTAAGGCGCGCGCTCTTCTAGCTCGTTGGTGTAGGTAGTAACATTTTCTTGCTCACGCGCTAAAAATTGCGCAATGGCCTTAGCGAATTCAGCATGGGCAATTCGGTGGTATGAACACGTTGGGCGCGGCTCAAATCCACGCGCCAATTTGTGTTCGCCCTGCGCACCTCCTTCAAAATATGTGATGTTTTCAGTGATGCAAAATTGCTGTGATTGGTAATAACACAACTCAAAATGCAAGCCAGAAACAAACTGCGTTGCACCCCAATAGCGGCCGTACAGCGTAGTTTGGTTATAAAAATTCAGGGCACAGGCAATGGGTTGGTTATTGCGCGATGCGACCATTAGCACAATATTGTGTGGCATCGTTTGGCCAACTTCACTAAAAAACGCACGTGATAAATAAGGCGTAGAGTGATGTTCTGCATAGGTATTGCTGTAGCAAGTGTAAAAAAAATCCCAAAGTTCTGCTGAAATATTCTTACCTAAAACTGCGTGACATACCACGCCAGAAGCCTGAACTTTTTTACGCTCCTGATGAATTTTTTTACGTTTATCGTGGCTTAACGTGTTCAAAAATTCTTCAAAATTTTGGTACTGATGATTTTGCCATCTAAACTGCACCCCGCGGCGTTGCAACCAGCCTGCGTTGTTCAGCACGGCGGCAGAATGTTCATCAGGAAACAGCACATGGGCTGACGACAATTGCAACTGCCGCATGATGGTATCCAGCGCTTCAAGCATCAACGTTTGCACTTCAACCGTTGCACTTAATAATCTTGCACTGGTTACGGGCGAAAAAGGAATCGCAGATAATAACTTTGGGTAATACGACAGGCCGTTTTGCGCATAAGCATCTGCCCAGGCCCAATCAAACACATATTCACCATACGAATGGCTTTTAATAAAAAGCGGCATCGCCCCGACCAACAGCGCATCTTCTTTAACCAGCAAATAATAGGGTTGCCAGCCCGTGCCAGCCCCAATCGATTTTGAATGCTCAAGCGCACTCAAAAATGCATGACTGAGTAAGGGCATATCACCCACCAAGGCATTCCAGTCACTGGTACTGACCTGCTCAATAGTTTGGACGATAGAAATAATGCGGGACATAGGCTTTAATATTAAGCCATTATCGGCTTTAGCCATGCGGAATTAGAAAAAATTTATATGTCGATGATGTTGCTGTAAATACTTGATACGGGTTTACCGTTTGAAATTAATACGAGCGCTTTTTTAAATTGACAGAGGTCTGCCTAGCGTCTTTATGCTTACTTGGAATAGCCTCAATCGGCTTGGTTGGCGCAGTTTCAGCTTGCTTATTCACGACCGCCTCTACCGCCGCCTGTAGCTTTTTTTCTTCTATGGCCATTTCAGCGGCTTTTCTGCGCTCTAAAATACGCGCTTGCGCTTCTTCTAATTCATCAATCGTAATCGCACCATCTTCATTGGTATCTACCTGATTAAAATGCCGGGCAATTTGTGGGAGTTTTTCCGTGGCTTCTTGCCTAGTGACCATGCCATCACCATCGGTATCCGCATCTAAAAACCGAGCTTCAATACTTTCATGCATGGCTTTTCGGCGTGCTTCAATCTGCTCATGATTTTCATCAACAGAGCGGGCATAATCATCCAACGCCCTGCGTAGTTTTTCTCTATTTTCTGGGCTAAAGTTTAAGTTGAGGGTTTGTTGCAGGCCTTCTTCGGCTGAGGCATCTTCATTTGCCGCGAGTCTCTGACTATCGCCCACCACAAAAAAATAACCCCGACCCGCAGCAAGTGCGTAGTTTGACAATCCTAAATAAATACAGGCGGCTACGCATGCACACTTACTGATTGAGAAATTATTTAGCATGACCATGACTAAGTTTTACTAGGAGCAATTCAACAACCTTAAAAAAAAGTAAATTCACCGAAAATTTAGAACAATAGTATAACCATATACTATGGATGGCTATTGTTAATCATATGTTTCAGTCTTGGAAAAATTGTAATAATTTGTAACAGCATTAAGATTAAACCTTGCCACTTGCAACTGTACAAAAAAATTAAAACGCTGCGTGGCGTAGACTTGTTAGAAATAAATTAGTTTCGTCGTTTTAATACCGATACGTATTGATATCCACGAAAATTAACTTACATTTTGTCACCAATCGCAATATACTTTAAGACTTAAATTCGTGGCGATATTTTGGGCAGTTATCAACAATTAACGAGAACAACATCATGTCAGATCAACATAAAAAAATTCTGGTCGTCGATGACGACGTCCGTCTACGTGAGCTGCTGCAGCGCTACCTTACTGAGCAGGAATATACCGTTAAAGTGGCGTCCGATGCCAAAGAGATGGACGCCATACTGGCGGTGGAAGCTATTGATTTATTAGTGTTAGATTTAATGTTGCCGGGCGAAGACGGCTTGTCAATTTGCCGCAGAATACGCGCTAGCGGCACTTTATTACCCATCATCATGCTCACAGCGCGTGGCGATGAAGTGGATAGAATTATCGGCCTTGAGATGGGCGCAGACGATTATCTGCCAAAACCATTTAACCCGCGTGAGTTGCTAGCGCGTATCAATGCCGTATTGCGTAGACATGAGCGCCTGCAACCAAGCGCGCCTGCACTCAATAGCGATAGCGTGACCATTGGCGAATTTGTATTCAACCCCGCAACCCGCTCATTAACAAAAGATGGCGCCGCGGTCACCATTACCAGCGGGGAATTTGCGCTGTTAAAAGTGTTTGTTGATCATCCACGTCAACCGCTTTCACGCGATAAACTCATGCAATTAGCGCGTGGCCGCGAATTGGACGTTTTTGACCGCAGCATTGATGTGCAAGTATCCCGTTTACGTAAACTGATTGAACCTGATGCCGCGCACCCCAGATATTTACAAACCATGTGGGGCTTTGGCTATGTGTTTATTCCTGATGGAGAAGTCGATTAAACTTACGTGTTATACCGCATGTTGCAAAAAACCAATCCGATTCAATTGACGTTATCATCAATTTAAATTGACAGTCCAACTCCTCCCTAAAACCCTGCTTGCCAGAGTGATGTTACTAATCGCTGTATTACTGGCAGTCGGGCAATTTGCATCGTTGCAGATTTTTGAGTATTTTGAGCGCAAGCCGCGTGCTGAAGCCACCGCACTGCAGGCAGTCACTGTGGTCAATTACACGCGCGCTTCATTGATTGCTTCGCAAGAAAATCTGCGCCTAGCCCTACTCTCTGAAATTACAGGTAAAGAAGGTGTGCGTGTCTATTACGCAGACTTTATGGAAGAAATCGAGCCGCTGCCAAGTGACCCGTTTATTAACATGGTTGCTGAAAAAATACGCGAAAGATTAGGCACAGAAACCATCATCACCACGCGGCACTACGGCGTTGAAGGGCTTTGGGTCAGCTTTAATATTGGTTTGGATGATTTTTGGGTAGTCATTCCACGCGTGCATGTTGACCGGCCTTTTCCTTGGCAATGGCTAGGCTGGGGCGCATTAGTACTGGCCCTTTCGCTCGCAGGCGGCTACCTAATTGCGATGCGTATCAATCGGCCATTACGCTTACTCATGAACGCTGCCGATAGACTTCGTAACGGCGAATCTCCAGAAAAACTGCCCGTTGGCAGTTTTGCAGAACTTCAGGAAGTGAATGATACTTTTAACAAAATGGCAGATTCATTAGCCGAGTTAGATGCTGAACGTACGCTTATCTTAGCCGGGGTTTCTCACGATATTCGCACACCCTTGGCAAGACTACGTCTGGCAGTAGAAATGCTTCCTGATGAAAGTTGCGCCAGTTTCAAAGCGGGCATGATTGAAGATATTACCGATATGAATAACATCATTCATCAATTTTTAGACTTTGTTAAAGGAGTCGAGGGTGAACCGACGCAAATGGTCGACATCAACAGCTTATTACAAGGCATCCATGATCGCCAACTTCGCGCCGGGCGCGACATTTCGGTTGAGCTTGGGCCCACTTACGCAATCCCCATTCGCCCACTTGCCATGCAACGCCTGCTGGATAATTTAGTGGGGAATGCCTACGCCTATGGACGTGGCCAAGTACGTATTGCCAGCAGAATCACTGCGGACTATGTCGTCATCAGTGTGTTTGATAATGGCCCTGGCATTCCTGAAACGCATGTAGAAAAACTACTGCGGCCTTTCGAACGGCTAGACACGGCCCGTAGCAATGCTGGTGGCAGCGGGTTAGGCTTGGCCATTGCTGACCGTATTGCCAAATTACATCAGGGAAAACTTGAACTGATTAACCGACCTGAAGGTGGCTTAGAAGCGCGCCTGAGTATTCCTATTTATAGTTAAGTCTAGTGCGCTTTTGTTTGTAGCGTTGCTTCAAACTGATCCAGAGGCATCGGTTTTCCGAACAAGTAGCCTTGCAAATGCTTGCAGCCTTTATTAAGTAACAGGCGCTTTTGTTCCTCGGTTTCCACACCTTCGGCAATCACATCAAAACCAAGGCTACTTGCCATTGCGACAATGGTTTCAACAATGGAGAGGTCATTACTATCATCCGCAATGTCACGCACAAATGAACGATCTATTTTCAACTCATTAAGTGGCAAAATCTTCAAATACTGCAAAGATGAATAGCCAGTACCAAAATCATCCAAGGAGAAAAGCACTCCAATAGACTCAAGGGCTATCATCGAAATGATAATACTCTCGACATTTTCCAGCAGAAGACTTTCTGTCAATTCCAACTTAAGCTGCTTAGGTCTAAATGTATAGCGTTGCAATGTAAGCTGCAACTGCCTTACAAACTCCGCCTGACTAAATTGCCTCGCGCTGACGTTGACCGATAAAGTCAAATGCTGCGTCATTGGATTTTTTTGCCACTGCTCCAATTGCGCACAAGCACTTTCAATCACCCATTGCCCAATTGGCAGAATCAACCCCGTTTCTTCTGCAAGGGGAATAAACTGCAATGGTGGCACCATGCCGCGAGAAGGATGATTCCAACGAAGCAACGCCTCCGCGCCAATCGCCTTGTCAAATTCATCCACCTGAACTTGGTAATGCAGTTGAAACTGCTGAAACTCCAGCGCACTACGCAGCTCTATTTCAAGTGAAGCTCTAACGTTAAAAGCTTCCTGCATTTTAGGGTCAAAAAACCGTATTCTGTTTCGTCCTGATTTTTTAGCTTGATACATGGAGATATCTGCTTGTTTTAACAATTCTGTAATTTCCAGCATATTGCCCTGAAACAAAGTGACCCCAATACTCGACGTGGCGTGATACTGATGCACCGCTATTTGGTATTGCTCATTGAGCATCGTTTGGATTTTATGCGCCACGACTTCGGCTAAGGATGCCGCTTCATTTAATTGCTCGCTTAAATTTTCAAGCAATACAACAAATTCATCGCCTCCCAAACGCGCCACTGTATCGCCTTCACGCACACTTGATGATAAGCGCTTTGCAACCTCTTGTAGCAACAAATCCCCTACATCATGCCCCAGCGTGTCATTGAGCGCTTTAAAATTATCTAAATCAATTAGCAGCAACGCACCAATTTTCCTTGTGCGGGCGCTAGAAGCAATCGCGTGCTGGAGTCGGTCTATAAACAATTGTCGATTCGGTAACTGCGTCAATAAATCATGAAACGCCAAGTGCAGAATTTCATCGGCCGCGGCTTTACGCGCGGTGATATCGACATGCGAGCCAACATAATGCGTGACCACACCATCGTTACCTTTAACCGCTGAAATGGAGACTAAGTTATAAATTAATTGTCCATTTTTATGGCGATTTAACACCTCACCCTGCCAAGAACCCTCACGACGAATTTTTTGCCACATGTCTGCATAAAAATCGGTGTCATGCGTACCCGACTGCAATAATCGGGGTGTTTCAGCAATCACTTCCTCAGCGGCATATCCAAAAATTTCCGTAAATGCTTTATTCACCCGAAGAATTCTTAGACTTGCATCGGTAATCATGACTGAATCTTGTGACTCAAATGCGACCGCCGCAATTTGCAAATTAATTTCTGCCTGCTTACGCTCCGTAATGTCTTGCACTGTGCCATGCAAACCAACTAACTGACCATTTTCGTCATGGATGCCTTTGCCGCGTGCAGTCACCCAGCGTCGAGTGCCATCCGCACGTATTACTTCAGCATCGCACTCGTATGGCAACCCATCTAACAAGCCTTGGTTCATTACAATGGTGAGTTGCTGCCAACTTTTGACTGTAAAGTATTGCGGTACTTCATCGATACCTGCCGGCGGAAGGGCCAAGTCACGGCCATATATCTCATATAGTTCATCTGACCATACATGCGTATTGGTGACGGTATCCCAAGACCAGTCACCGATTCTAGCTAAATGATTCGCTTCTTTTAGTCTGGTCTCACTTTTTTGCAAGCGCTCGTTTTTTTGTTTGTTATCGGTAATATCCAGCGAGATGCGGCAAATGTACTGAATAGCCCCGGAAGTGTTGAGTACGGGAAAAATCGTTGAGGCATAATAGCGTAACTCACCAGCCACTGGCCAAAACTCTTCAATCGCATGGCGCTGCATGGTGCATAGCACAATCTCATCATTAATACTTAAATTATTGGCGATTTCTTCTGGGTATAAATCAAAATCTGTTTTGCCCAATATTTCTAATTCCGTTAGCCCGTGTATGCGCAATAATTTTGGATTTGCCAGCACGTAGTGTCCTGCGGTGTCTTTTAATGAAAGAAATGCTGGTGAATAATTCACAATCGCGCTTAATTTAAAATCGCGATTCTGCAAAGCTGCTTGGACCTGCTTAATTTCTGTAATATCGTGCGAAATCCCAAACAATCCAATCACATTGCCTGCATCGTCAAACATTGGGCCTTTTGTCACATAGGCAGTAATTGTGCCTGCATTTAGTAAACTTATCTGCTCTTCATGGGTTTTGGTTTTTCCTCTTGCCAAAATTTCAGCATCTAGGCGTTTTAAATGACTGGCTGTTGGTTCAGGGAAAATAAACGAATCATCTTGACCAATAATTTCATCAATCGGTTTGCCTACCATATCAGCACCAGCTTGGTTTATCAGCAAATAGCGGCCAGCACGATCTTTCACATAAATCGCATCACGCGTACCAGCCACGGCAACATTCAGCAATTTGGCTTGGTATTCAGCTTTGGCCCGCGTGCGCATCAATATTTCACTTAGCACACTCATTGTCAGTCCGCTGACAATGAGAAAACTCCATTGCAATAAATCATAGCTATCAGTAAATTGAAAGCTCATTCGCGTGGGAATAAACAGCAACTTGGCGCCTATTGCAACGGTAGCTGTTGAAATAACACCAGGCCAAAATCCACCCAATAGCGCCCCTAAGATGATTGGAAACATAAATAAAATCATGAGAGGCCGATGATCTGTATTGAGCCCCATATAATGCCGAATCAATAGCATCACTAAAGAAATAAGAACAGCGAATGAATACGTCAGCCAAGTTGGTCTGCGGCTGATAAAAGCACCTGAAAATATTACGTCCTGCAAGTGCCCTTGATGGTCATTTGCAACGCTTGGCACAGTACGCAACACAAAAAACAAGGCTAACGCACTCACTAAAACAAAAAACACGCCCTTTGCCGTTGAGTACCAATGAATTGAGTCAATCGTGGTAAATGTTGATAACAGGTGATCGGATAAAAAAACCCACAGCAATGCCAGCACAACGTAGGACAACACGGTGGCTAAAATGAACCTTTCACGTAACTTACGCATCACCGGCCTAATTGAGAGAAATGAAAATGAATATTAACAGCAAATAGAACATAGACCAATATTTAGGCAACTTACAAAGCCCTTCGTATTGGGCTTTGCGTTAATGAACGTTAGCTTCTGGCTCAAACCAATTTAAGCGCTCACGCAGGCGAACGACTTCACCCACAATGGTGAGGCACGGCGCTTTAATATTGGCTTGCGCCACCTGTTGCGCCAAGTCTTTTAGCGAAGCTGTAACAACTCGTTGCCGTTGTGTGGTGCCTTGCTGCACCACCGCTGCGGGCATCTCTGGCGAAACACCATGCGCAATAAGTTGCTCACAGATTTGCGCCAACCCCACCAACCCCATGTATATCACCACCGTTTGACGAGGCCGCGACATGGCTACCCAGTCTAAATCCAGCATGCCGTCTTTTAGATGCCCAGTGATAAATAAACAGGCTTGTGCATAATCCCGATGCGTCAGCGGAATTCCCGCATAACTCGACACGCCATTTGCCGCACTAATACCAGGCACCACTTGAAATGGCACTTTTTGCTGCATCAGCGTTTCAATTTCTTCACCACCACGGCCAAAAATAAAGGGGTCGCCACCTTTCAGGCGGAGCACGCGCTTGCCTTCTAACGCCAACTTGGCCAGTAAATCGTTGATTTCCTCTTGCGGCAGGGTATGTTGATCGCGCGATTTTCCTACATAAATCAATTCAGCATCGCGCCGTACTAAATCCATCACTTCAGGGCTTACCAATTTATCATACACACACACATCACACTGCTGCATGAGACGCAACGCCCTAAAAGTGAGCAAATCAGGGTCGCCAGGGCCGCCACCGACTAAATAGACTTCACCCATCTGTTGAGTGTCGGGCTGGTCAGCAATCGCCTTCTCTAACGCTAACCTTGCTGCCGATTCTTGGCCCGCTAAAATGCGTTCTACGATGGGGCCTTGCAATATACCTTCCCAAAAAATGCGACGCTCTTGGCTTGTGGCAAATTTAGCTTTGACTTTATCTCGAAACTCCCCCGCAATGGCTGCAATACGGCCGTAGCCGGCGGGTAACATCGTTTCAATTTTGGTACGAATATAACGCGCCAACACGGGCGCGGTGCCCTCACTGGAAATGGCGATCACAATCGGCGCGCGCTCTACAATTGAGGCCATGGTAAATGTGCATAAAGCTGGCGCATCTACCACGTTCACCGGAATATTTTGCGCTTTGGCCGCGACTGATACCGCTTGATTGACAGCCTCATCATCGGTTGCGGCAATCACCAGACACGCCGCATTGATTTGCTGCGGTTCAAAGTGCGCTGGTATATAAGTAATTTTTTGTGCGTCCACCAATGCCTGCAGTTGCAAACAAATTTCAGGCGCAAAAAGCTTAACCGTTGCATTGGCTCTAAGCAGCAACGACACCTTGCGCAACGCCACCTCGCCACCGCCGATAACCACACAGAGGCG
>JAKQTB010000116.1 GCA_029569495.1 Pseudomonadota bacterium
AATACGGCTGTGGCTTCATCCTCAACGCTTGCCATTTCAGGCGCCAATTCAGTGATCTGTGTCAATATGTTCTCCCTATAAAAATTTTAGTGAGTTATTTTTCTGTTCTAACGTCGAGTTTATCACGCAAATAATCGCCACCTAAATTGATGGCTAAAATTAAACTCATCAAACTCAAGCCCACAATCAGCACATAGTGCGGTGCGACTAGCATATAGCGCACACCGTCACGTAGCATCGCGCCCCAGCTCGCGTTTGGTGCCTGTATGCCTAAACCGAGAAATGACAAAGAAGCCTCGGCAATCATCACGCTGGCTAAACTATACGTGGCTTCAACCACTAAGATGGAAGCCAGCAATGGCAAAATATGCCGAAAAATCAGGCGTGGCACAGTAGCGCCCAACGACTCGGCAGCCAGCACATGCTGACGGTAGCGCAATGCTAGGGTCTGCCCGCGTGTGAGTCTGGCATAGCTTACCCAGCCTGTCATGCTGAGCGCAATGGTGAGGTTCACCAAGCCAGGCCCTAACACGGCAGCAAACGCAATCGCCAACAAAATGCCGGGGAATGCCAAAAAAATATCCGTGATTTTCATCAAAAACTGGTCAATTTTGCCACCATAAAAACCGGCAATTAAACCTACCAACACACCAATGGTCATGGTGACTACCGTCACCACAGTAGCCACCACAAATGAAACTTCAACGCCCCGCAACAATCGCGCCAAAATACTGCGGCCCAAATCATCTGCCCCTAACCAATAAGCAGCACTTGGCGTACTCAAAATAGCATTTAAATCAATACTGTTCGGATTAAGCCCAAATAGTCGGCCAAGCATCACAGCGATAAGCCAAAATGACAACACAGTGATGGCAAATTTTTTCATATGGATTAGCCCGCAAACTTCACGCGTGGGTCTGCCATGCGATATAAAACATCTGTAACAAAATTCACCAACACATAACTTAACGCCACTACCAGCACGCAAGCCTGCGTCACTGGGTAATCGCGCTTTTCGATACTTTCAACTAAAAGTCTTCCGATGCCATCCCAACTGAAAATGGTTTCGGTAATCACCGTACCCGCTAACAAACTGCCCATCTGCAGGCCAACAATTGTAATAATGGGTAATAAGGCAGCGCGCAACGCATGGCGCAATATGACAGTTTTTTCTGTGAGGCCTTTAGCGCGTGCAGTACGGATGTAGTCATCATTCAGCACCTCTAACAGGCTGGTTCGCGTCATGCGCGTAAGAATTGCGCTTAAGCCAAAACCCAGCGTGAGCGCAGGCAAAATAATAGAAGTGTTTGATTCCATACCGCTCACAGGCAACCAACCTAACCACACGGCAAATATCAACATCAACATCGGCCCCAGCCAAAACGCAGGCATGGCTGAAAGCCGCACGCTGACGAGCGTAACCACAATATCCTGCCAGTGATTGGCCTTAAGTGCCGCAAAAATACCAAGCGGTATACCAATACTGATACCAATCAACAATGACAGCAAGGCAAGCTTTACCGTTGCTGGATAACGCGTTTTAAGCATCTCAATTATTGGCGTTTTTGTATGGATGGATTGCCCAAAGTCGCCATGCGCTAATTTAATCAAATAGCGACTAAATTGCGTCACGACCGGCTGATTTAAGCCCAAATCTGCCCGCAACATATCGCGGTCAGCCGTGCTGGCAGACTCGCCCAACATCACTTCAACGGGGTCGCCCGGCACTAAATGTATGAGCAAAAAAGTGAGCAACAGCACGCCAAAAATCACGGTGGCAAAGCTGGAAATTTGTTTAAATATTGAGGTCATTCGCACACTATTATAAACCTACAAAACCCCACGAGAAAAATTTAATGCCCTGCAAGCCTCATAGAATAAGGCTTGCAGCGGTGCTAAAATGGTTACGTCAATTTTTACAAGATAAATCAGACAAATGCTACTTAGTTAATCAGCACGCGCGTGCCCACTTTAACCTGCTCAAATAACGCAATGACATCCGCACTGCGCATACGAATACAGCCATGCGAGTGTGGCTCACCCATCGGCTCGCTATCTGGTGTGCCGTGAATGTAAATATAACGCTGCATACTATCGACATTACCCAGCCTATTTTTGCCAATTTCAGTGCCGCTTAGCCACAAAATACGGGTTAAAATCCAATCACGGTTTGGAAATTGCGCCATCAACTCAGGCGTGCAAATTTCACCCGTTAATCTGCGCCCAACAAACACGGCGTTTAAAGGCGCACCCATACCAATTTTTGCACGGATAATATGTGTACCAAGTGGGGTACAACCACTATTTTTTTCACATCCCACGCCATTCGTAGCCGTTGATATACAATAAACAGCCTTCGTTGTACCTGCGCTATCTAGCAGGGTAAGCGTTTGGTGAGCTATAGAAATATCAATATTCATTTCATTCATTTCTGACTTAGGCGCATCTTAATGAAGCGTTAGCAAAGCACTTTTTTAGCACCTCGCCACATTGCAAAATGGCAGTATTTATTAAATTAGTGCACCTTACGATAAGTAATTTTAGCAAGATCATCCCAATTCCCATCTGTTTTAGGCGTGAAATGGATTATATTATTACGCATAGCTGCAAACTGTCCTTCATACCAAAGTGGAATATATGGTAATTGTGCATGAATTCTTTTGGTCACTGCCGGCCAGTTTTCAACTACCAGCAACTGGTCTAACGATGCATCAGAAAATCTACCACGATTAAATCCATGGGGGGGAAAGCTATCAGAACCGAAAACTTTACGATATATTTCCGGCGTTTTAATCCCAACCCATGTCAGTCCGTATAACTGAAAATTCCCCTGTTTTACATCCGCAAAAAACGTACCCCAATCAAGGCTACGAATTTCCAAATCAATTCCAGCCTCAGCCATTTGTGCTTGCATGATGGTTGCCAAGCGGACTCGCTGGGCATCTGTTGATGTTTTATATACTAATTTGAGTGGTAACTGAACGCCTGCTTCCAGTAGCAACCGCCGTGCCCGTTTGGGGTTGTAATCATAAGCAGGCAATGCACTCTTGTGATTTGTGTAATGCTCGGGTGGCAATATCGCGCTGGCTAGCCGTGTTTGGCGCGTCATGACTTTTGCAATGATGGTTTCGCGGTCAATCGCATGCGCTATGGCTTGCCGTACTTTTAAACTCTGTAAAATCGGATCTTGCATATTTAAACCTAAATATGAAAAATTCGCGCCCACACTATTTTTTAGCGTGATTTCAGACTTGCTCTCCAAATGTTGAATTAATTCGGACGGCAACTCTCCTTGCAATAAATCCACTTCACCATGTAGCAGTTTCAACACCCGGACTGTTGGGTCCTTCACTTCTAGCAAACTGATTCGCTGACCATCTTTTACCCGCTGTAAAGTGAGTTTATTCCCCCAATCAAGCAGTTGTATCGAGCCACTACCGACAGGGTGATGCGAAAAGTCGTGATTCTTTTCTACTAAAGCTGCAGGTAAAATACCTATCAAAAGTTTAGTGGGAAAATTAGCATCGTCTTTTTTTAACTTAAAAATTAAAGTGTCGTCATTGAGAACAACAATTTCTTGAATATTTGAAAATTCCGCAGCATGAGGTGAGTCAGCTAAATTGGTAAATGAGTCATAGGTCGCCTTCACATCTCGGGCATTTAAAAATGTTGAGCGGATTTTAGTTGGGGTATTAAAAGCTGAACGTTTTGCTTTTAATGTGAATTGAAACTCTCTATTACTCAAGACCAACCAAGAAGCCAAGCTAGGTGTGGGCCTTGAATGTTGATCAAAATCGACCAAGCTTTGATAAATAAGTCTGTTCACGCGCTCTGAAGCAGCATCTGTCGCATAGCGCGGGTCTAAGTTAAGGGGCATTTGTCCAATGGCAAATATAATTTCGCGACCATGCGATGTTGGCTCAGAAGATGTTGCACTGCCATTGGCTACTGAAAAGCATATCACCAACACAATTGCCAACAAAGTCGGTTTTAACAGTGTTAAACCTCGCATGTGAAAAGCACTTCTACTTTGAACGTAGACCTGAAACTAAACAAAATTCACCCTCAGATAAAGAAAAAGCCAATCTATAAAGAATGGCTTATTTATTTGGTCGGGACGGCAAGATTCGAACTTGCGACCCCATGCACCCCATGCATGTACGCTACCAGGCTGCGCTACGCCCCGAACCGATGTTGAGCAACACTTCAACACAGGCTGTATTATACCGCAATTAGGGAGACTAATTTTAGCTGGCCAGCTAAAATTATGAGGTTGCTTGCATTGAAGGGCGAAGCAAAGCTAATATTTCAAGCAACTCTGCTTTTAATGAGGCTAAATCAAAATCATTACTTGCTTGCGCTTCATTATCTTGATGCTCAGCGAGAGTCGATGACAGTTGCACTGTATTCACGTTTGATTCGCTACCATTAGCCTCATCTAAACGCAGTCTTGCACCACTGATTGTAAAGCCTTGCTCATACAACAGTTCGCGAATACGGCGAATTAATAAAACCTCATGGTGCTGATAATAACGACGATTGCCACGTCTTTTAACGGGTTTAAGCTGAGTAAACTCTTGCTCCCAGTACCTAAGTACATGAGGTTTAACACCACAAAGCTCACTCACTTCACCAATGGTAAAATACCGTTTTGCTGGTATCGCTGGTAACTGCACTTTTGCTGTTGGATTACTCATAGGCGCTCACTTAACTTATTGTTTAGGATGCTAAATAAATTAATTTCTATTTTGCGTAATGCTCTTCAACTTTACTTTTTAGCTTTTGACTTGCATGAAAAGTCACAACGCGACGTGCAGTAATTGGAATCTCTTCACCTGTTTTAGGGTTTCGGCCAGGACGCTCTGACTTTTTACGCAACTCAAAATTACCAAAGCCAGATAGCTTTACGCTGTCACCTGCCTCAAGCGCAATACGCACTTCTTCAAAAAAGGCTTCCACCATATCTTTTGCTTCGCGCTTATTTAAGCCCACTTGCTCATAAAGCAAGTCTGCAAGTTCAGCTTTTGTTAATGTCATATTACACTCCCGCTTGTTTCTAGCATTTTAATGCTTTTTTTATGTACCAATAATCAATTAAAAACTGATGAAAAATAAAAAATCAGTGAATTTAATATAAAAAATAGGTACCCTTAATTTCTTAATTCCGCCTTAAATTCATTTTGTAACAATTGTAACAGATTTGCCATCGTTGTATCGGCATCATTATCAGTTAAAGTTTTTTGAGTATCATGCATAAGTACTGATAATGCAAGGCTTTTTTTGTTTTCTGCGACACCTTTGCCTTGGTATAAATCAAATAACGCCACCTCTGATACGAGCAGTAAATTGGCGTTATTGATACAACTTAATACGTCTCCAGCAGCAATATTTTCATCTATCACAATGGCAATATCTCGGCGTACAGGCAGCAATTTTGACACGTCATGATAACTGGGCAAGTCACGGCTTACGATTGCAGCGACTTCAATTTCAAATAAATAGGCACTATTTGGTAAGTCATATTGTTGCTGCCATTTCGGGTGCAATTTACCAAACCGACCGACTACCTTGCCATTGAGCAATATTTTGGCAGATTGTCCCGGGTGCAATGCTGTGTGTTCTGCTTTTTCAAACACAGCCTTAGACCCAAGCAACCCTTCAATGTGTGCTTTAACATCAAAGAAATCTACTTCCGCACCTGTTGTAGCCCATTGTTCTGGAAGAGCACTTCCGTAGGCCAAACCTGAAATTCGTGTCGCCTCAGTATAACTCACCCCTTGTTGGTGGTATACGGCGCCAATTTCAAAAACAAATGCCCGGTCTTGTTTACGATTTAAGTTATAACGCAGTGCATCGAGCAACCCACCCCATAAACTTGTACGCATCACACTTAAATTACTGGCAATCGGATTTTTTAGCTTGATGGG
>JAKQTB010000118.1 GCA_029569495.1 Pseudomonadota bacterium
TTCTTAGATAGTGCTGTATAACCAACATTGAACGATTCGTAGTCTTGAACGACTTCAAGTTTGAATTCTTTTGTGTATTTAGACATGAAAACTGCACCTTAATGAGTTGGACAAAGTGTCCAACTTTTGGGGTGCAGTTCATACGGAGGCCTTTTTTATTTTTTTGTTTACGATACAAGATGTTAAAATGTGCGTTAGCAACTTTTAAAAAGTAATAAGGGAGTAAACATGAAAAGTTACCGTAAAGAATTGTGGTTTAATCTGCCAGCGCGCATGGCTTTTAAAAACATTACTGGAGAAATTCGCGAATGTTTGCGTGAAAGCGGCGTGAAAGAAGGTTTGGTGTTGGTGAACGCCATGCACATTACCGCGAGCGTGTTTATTAATGATGATGAGCGCGGTTTGCATCATGACTATGGCATTTGGTTAGAAAAACTTGCGCCACATGAGCCAGTGAGCGGTTATCGCCATAATGATACGGGTGAAGATAATGCCGATGCCCACATGAAGCGCCAAGTGATGGGACGTGAAGTGGTGTGCGCAGTGACAAATGGCCAGCTCGATTTTGGCCCGTGGGAACAGATTTTTTACGGTGAGTTTGATGGTAAGCGTAATAAGCGTGTGCTTGTGAAAATTATTGGTGAATAAACTTGTTTTTAATAGCCGTTTGACCCTCGATAAGCTCAGGACAAAAAAATAAAATTTAATAAGCCGTTCATGGTTCGACAAGCTCACCACGAACGGGTAGCTAGGATTAGGAGTAACGATATGAAAACCCCTGAATTGTTAGCCCCAGCGGGCGATTTAGACCGTATGCGCACCGCGTTTGATTATGGCGCAGATGCGATTTATGCGGGGCAGCCGCGCTACAGTTTGCGGGCGCGTAATAACGATTTCACCATGGCCAATCTTGAGATTGGTATTAAAGAGGCGCACGCGCGTGGCAAAAAGTTTTTTGTGGCGAGCAATATTTCACCGCATAACGCCAAAGTAAAAACTTACATGGCAGATATGGAGCCCGTGATTGCCATGCAGCCAGATGCGCTGATTATGTCTGACCCCGGCCTTATTCAAATGGTGCGTGAAAAATGGCCAGAGGTGCCGGTGCACCTTTCAGTACAAGCCAATACGGTAAATTTTGCCACGGTGAAATTTTGGCAGAGCATGGGTTTGAGCCGCGTGATTTTATCGCGCGAATTGTCACTGGATGAAATTGAAGAAATTCGCCAGCTTTGCCCCGAAATGGAGCTCGAAGTATTTGTGCACGGCGCGCTCTGCATTGCTTATTCAGGCCGCTGCTTGCTTTCAGGTTATTTTAATCATCGCGACCCGAATCAAGGCACTTGTACCAATAGCTGCCGTTGGGATTACAAAGTACACGATGCGAGCGAGGACGCGGCAGGTGTGATTCGCTTGCAAGATTTTGACTTTAAAGCAGAAATGGAAAAATCTTCGCTTTCGGGCTGCGGCAGTTTACCGCGTCATCCATTGGCTGAAAAAGTCTATTTGATTGAAGAAAAAGGCCGCCCGGGCGAGTTGTTGCCAATTATGGAAGATGAGCACGGCACTTACATTATGAACAGCAAAGATTTGCGCGCCATTGAGCACGTAGAGCGTTTGGTGAAGATGGGTGTGGATTCACTGAAAATTGAAGGCCGTACAAAATCACGCTATTACGTGGCGCGTACTTGCCAAAATTATCGCAAAGCCATTGATGATGCGGTAGCGGGTCGTCCGTTTGATTGGACATTACTGGGCGATTTAGAAAACTTGGCGAACCGTGGTTACACCGATGGTTTTTATCAGCGCCATCACACAGCCGAGCATCAAAACTACAAACAAGGCTATTCAAGCTCAAACCGCAGTTTGTATGTGGGCGATATCGTGGCGTACGACACTGAGAAAGGCCTGGCGGATATTGAAGCGCGCAATAAATTTGGCGTGGGCGACCGTTTGCAAGTCATCCATCCAACCGGCAATCAAGATGTGTTGGTTGAAACCATGTTTAATAAAAAAGGTGAGCCAATTCAAGAGGCTTCTGGTAGCGGCTATTATGTGCGCCTACCCATTGCGGCAAACGATTTAAGTAACGCGATGGTGGTGAAATATTTGTCATAAAAAAGCGCTAAATTAAGCCAAATAATCGCCCGAGAAAATTTTTATGCCCTGCGAGCCTTTATTTATAAGGCTTGCAGGGCAGTCAAAAAGGTTGTGTTGTTTTTAGCCTCGAATATAGCTTTCTAACTGCTTAATTAAACGCTGCTGATAATCAATGGTTTCTTTCACCAAATCGCCAATTGAGAGCATGCCAACGACTTGGTTATTTTCAACCACAGGCAAGTGTCGAATGCGCTTTTCAGACATAATGGACATGGCCTGTTCAACGGTGTCAGATGGCTTGGCTGACAGCACTTTGTCGGTCATCACATCACTGATTTGCGTGGTTTTTGAAGACCGGCCTTTGAGCACCACCTCACGCGCATAATCGCGCTCTGAAAAAATACCGACTAATTTTTCACCTTGAAGCACCACCAGCGCACCGATTCGATATTCTGCCATCACCACCAGCGCATCAAACACGGGTCGATGCGGTGCCACTGAAATCACTTCTTTATGTTTTTTACTATCGAGTAGTTGTTGCAATGTTTTCATGACTCTCCCCTTTTTTTGTGCAAGCGATTTAAAAATATACGCTTTATAATGGCAATAGCAATACTCTCAACTTAAAGACACTCATTTTGCAAAAAAATATCACCATTAAGGCATTGGTTGCGCTGTTTATACTCACGCTGATTTGGGGCTATAACTGGGTGGTGATGAAGCTTGCAGTGCAATACGCCAACCCTTTTCAGTTTGCCGCCATGCGCACATTTAGTGGCGCGATCATTTTGTTTATCATTATGGCGTTTACAAAACGTGCAATGATGGTGAAAGAATTTCCCACCATGTTGGTGCTGGGTTTGCTACAAACCATCGGCTTTACGGGGCTGATTATTTGGGCCGTTTCCATCGGCGGTGCGGGCAAAACAGCGGTGTTAAGCTACACCATGCCCTTTTGGGTAATGCTTTTTGCGTGGCCCATGCTGGGCGAAAAAGTGCAAGGCTGGCAATGGTTGGCCGTGGTTTCAGCTTTATTGGGCATTATTTTGATATTTGATCCACTCCACATTAAAGCCGATGCTTTCAGTATGTTTTTGGCTGTATGTTCAGGTGTTTTTTGGGCGATTTCGGCGATTATTTCAAAAAAATTACACAAACGCGCACCGCATTTAGACTTGCTTAATATCACGGCATGGCCAATGCTGCTAGGCTCAATTCCGCTGGTGATTTACGCGCTGATGTTAGATGCGCCGCCAATTCAATGGACCAATACGTTTATAGCCGCCGTGCTATTTAATGTGATTTTAAGCGGTGTTGTGGCGTGGCTTTTATGGTTGTACGCACTACAGCGCTTAAATGCTGGCATCGCCAGCATGGCAAGTATGCTAGCCCCCGTCATTGGCGTAATTTCAGCATGGTTGCAACTTAATGAAGTGCCAGGCAAACAAGAACTGATTGGCATGAGTTTTATTGGGTTGGCTTTGGTGATTATTTCTGCGATTAGCATACGCAAACATGCGCAAGTGGACGCAGCACAAGGCCAAGAGTAACTTGTAGGAGCGCATTTATTAGTAATGCCTCATGCTTGCATGATAGCAGTACTTATGCCTGTGGTATTGCGCAAAAGCGTTGCAACTCCGCGCCGGCAATCGCGCAATAAATTGCGCTCCTACATGCTAAAATGGTGGTCTTTATCATTCAGTTTCAAGGACAATGTAGCATGGCAGGTCATAGTAAGTGGGCAAACATTCAACACCGCAAAGGGCGTCAGGACGCAAAACGCGGCAAAATCTTTACCAAAATCATTAAAGAAATCACCGTAGCCGCGCGCCTAGGCGGGGGCGATGCCGACATGAACCCGCGCTTGCGTAGCGCCGTGGCCGAGGCAAAAGAAGAAAATATGCCGTCAGACAACATTATCCGCGCCATCAAAAAAGGCACGGGCGAGCTTGAAGGCGTGAACTACGAAGAGATTCGCTATGAAGGCTACGGCATTAATGGCGCGGCGATTATTATTGACTGCCTCACCGACAACAAACAGCGCGCGGTGGCCGATGTGCGTCATGCCTTGACCAAATTTGGCGGTAATTTAGGCACTGACGGCAGTGTAGCGTTTATGTTTAAACACTGTGGCAATTTAGTTTTTGAGCCAGGAACCGACGAAGATAAAGTCATGGAAGTTGCACTTGAGGCAGGTGCTGAAGATATTGTGACAAACGATGATGGCAGTATTGAAGTGATTACCCCGCCAGCGGATTTTGTGGCGGTTAAAGAAGCGCTAGAAGCGGCAGGTCTCAAAGCTGTGCTCGCAGAAGTGACCATGAAAGCCATGAATGAAGTGGAGTTTACCGGGGATGATGCAGTGAAAATGCAAAAAATTCTGGATGCGCTGGAAGACTTAGATGACGTGCAGGATGTTTATACCACGGCGTTGATTGAAGAATAAAAGTTAGCCAATTTTACGTGGGCTTATAACTACAAACTGCTTAATATTTAAGCAGTTTGTATGCATCTACTTTAACGCTGCCCTGCAAGCCTTAATTTATAAGGCTCACAGGGCAGCGTTTTTATCTCGGGTGGATTAAGCCAACTATTTTTTCTAAATCAGCGCAGTATTTTCTTCTAATAAATGTTGCGCTTGTTCAAGGTGTAGCTGCGTACTTTTGATGTAATCGAGTAGCAACACACTGTCTTCTTCATTGATTTGTGCCACGCGCACGGTTAAGCCCATTGGCGCAAACATGAGTTTTAGCCATTGTTCGCCCATTTTTTCAATGGCGTGGTCAAAGGCTTTGAGTTCAACGCCGTTGTTAATGCGTTGGTTTAAATCTTCACGGTGCGCATCGCTGGCGTGCATGAGCTCGTTGCTATCAAGATTGATGTTGATGCGATTGGGCATGACTAAATTATTTTCATGAATCTGCAATTGGCGAAAAAGCCACTCTTCAGTATTGGCAGAAACACCTTGGTATTGCGCGCGCAGTTTGTCCACCAGCAGTTCTTTGCCAATTTGCTGCACACGGATGTGCGCTAAATCAAGGCCCAGCATGGCTTTGGCTTTTTTACGAATCACGCCGATATATTGCGTTGAGGTTTTACCACCCAGCGTTTTTTCGCGCTCGCCTAAATCTTCTTGCTTAAAATCGGTGAGGGATAAATCCACTTCAAGTAGCGTGAGTTTTAGCACGGCCTGAATCTGCTGAAACTGCATTTGCTGTGATTTAATGCGCTCCAGTTCAATCACCAGTTTGGCTTTGTCTTTGAGCACTTTTTGCATTTCGCTGGCAAGTTGTTTTTGCCGCTCCACGTCGGCAGACACCAGTAGTTTTGGCAATGTTAAGCTGATGATCAACGCGCCTAAACCAGCACCAATGGCGGCAAGCAGTACCGCGACGCTTTGTTTGTCTAATAGCAAACTGAAGGCGATAAATAATACCGCGATACCCACGCCAGTGGCAAAAAACATGCGATAGCCAAACTTTTTGAGTGGTGCAAAAAGCTTAAATGGTGCGGTGAGTAATTTTGTGAGCATGTGTTGGGTCTTAAGCATGATTGGATAATTATTTTACTAAGCTTGATTGTAAGGTAATGCCCAAAAGAAGCAAATTAAATCAGTAAGTAAGCAAGTGAATGGCTTATAATTTGTGCTGTATTTACCGTCTTAAGTTAACCCAAAACCAATCATTTACGCATGCATTTCACACAAACACTTTGTAAAAAAAGGCCCTTAAACTTAACCGTAATAGGGTTGGTATAAGTGGCGTTAGTTACCACGCGTATCCTTGGTATTGACCCCGGCCTGCGCTTGACCGGGTTTGGTGTCATTGAAAAGGTTGGTGAAAAAATCGTTTACGTGGCAAGCGGCACCATTAAAACTGCAAGCGGCAAAAAAAATGCCGTTGAGGGCGAGGCCGATAGAGAAGAATTGCCAGCACGGCTAAAAATTATTTTAGACGGCCTGTTTGAAGTGATTGATACTTATCAACCAACGCAGGTGGCGGTTGAAAAGGTGTTTGTGAATGTAAACCCGCAATCTACCCTGCTGCTCGGCCAAGCGCGTGGCGCGGCCATTAGCGCGGCAGTGATTCGCAATTTAATTGTGGCGGAATATACCGCGTTGCAGGTGAAGCAGTCGGTGGTGGGGAATGGTCACGCACAAAAAGAACAAGTGCAAGAAATGGTGAAACGTTTGCTCAATTTGCCAGCCACACCCAAGCCAGATTCTGCCGATGCACTGGCTTGTGCGATATGCCACGCACACGGCGGGCAAGGCCTTGGTAGGTTGGCCACGGCTGGTTTTCGCGTCAAGGGCGGGAGGCTGATTGGGTGACAAACAATGCGAAACTGTTGCTTGAACCTGCCATTGGCACTTACGCCAATAATATTACTAAGTATTTTTTTGCTACAAGGCCAGCGTTTTTGCTAGCCGCTTTGGCCGCGTGTTTGCTAGGTTTGGCAAGTGCAAAACTAAGTGGCGTTAATCTGAATGTGGCTTTTGCAATGGCGACAATACTGCTGGCGTTAGTTGTGCATGCCGCAGTGAACGTCCTTAACGATTATTTTGATGCGTTAAGTAGTGCAGATGCTTTTAATACCGAGCGCGTTTATCCTTTTACAGGTGGCAGTCGTTTTATTCAGAATGGCCTGTTTACGCCGCAACAAACTGCACGATTTGGCTATGGGTTGTTGCTCGTTGCCATGTTGGGTGGGCTATGGTTGGTGGCTGAAGTCGGCAAAGGTCTTTTGCTAATTGGTGGCGTTGGTCTATTCATTGGCTGGGCGTATTCGGCCACACCGTTAAGCTTAAATAGCCGCGGTTTAGGCGAGGTGTGCGTGTTATTGGGTTTTTTAGGTGTGGTAATTGGGGCCGATTTTGTGCAGCGCATCAGCTTTTCTTGGCAGCCTGTGTTTGTGGGGTTTCCCTATGCATTGCTGGTGACGAACTTGCTTTTTATCAATCAGTTTCCTGATTATAAAGCCGATAAGCTGGCCGGCAAGCATCATTGGGTTGTGCGCTTGCCACTGACAACAGCCGCAAATATTTACCCAATATTGGTATTGCTCGCATGTGTTTGGCTGCTCGCGATGGCGTTGTTACAAAGGCTGCCAGCAATGACACTATGGTCAGCGTTGCCGCTACTATTTGCATTGCGCGCGGCTTGGCTTTTGCAACAACATTATGCTGAACCTGCAAAATTACGCCCAGCGATTCAGTTAACCTTGCTTGCCATGCTGGGCCATGCCTTACTATTAACTTTATTATTATTTTGGAATGCAAGATGATTGCCAGACTTAATGGAATACTGATTGAAAAATCTCCTCCGCAAATCGTGATTGATTGCAATGGCGTGGGCTACGAGGTCGAGGTGCCAATGAGTACCTTTTACAATTTGCCAGAATTAGGCAGCAAAGTGAATTTGCTGACTTATTTTGTGGTGCGTGAAGACGCGCAACTGCTGTATGGTTTTGGTAGCGAACAAGAAAAAAGTACGTTTAAACAATTGCTTAAAGTCAATGGCATTGGTGCTAAATCGGCGTTGTCTATTTTAAGTGGCGTAAGTATTGATGATTTGATTCAGGCGGTGAGCATGCAAGAGGTCGGCATGCTCACGCGCATTCCCGGCATTGGCAAAAAAACTGCGGAGCGTTTACTGCTCGAACTCAAAGACAAATTCAGTGTGGCAGGCTTGGCGCAAACCGCCAATCAGGCAAAGTCTGCCATGCATGACATCCTCAATGCACTGGTGGCTTTGGGCTACAATGAGCGCGAGGCGCTGGCCGCCGTTAAATTGCTAGACAAAGAAGTGAGCGTGACCGATGGGATTAAGCAGGCGTTGAAAAACCTTTCAAAATAACAACAAAACATTGAAGCAATGTGAGGATGAGTGATGAAAAGTTATCTAATTTTTATTGTTAGCTTAGTCGTGTTTTTGGCGGCGTGTGGCCAGCAACAGCCACCCGTGCCAACGGTAGCGATGGCACCAGCGCCCGCCGAGATGGCAAGAACTAAAATGGCCAGTGCTGATTCAGTGGCCGTTGCGGGTGAAGGTGAGCAGTCACTTACAGAACTTACAGAGCCTGCTACTGCTCAAAGCGAGGTTAAACGCTTTATCGCATTACGCCATCACATGGTGGTGGAAACGCCAACAGAACAAATGCAAGCAAATTTTGATGCCACCGTTGCGCATTGTCAGCAGCTCAAGTGCCAAATTTTGTCGGCCAATTATAATCGTGAAACAGCTTATAGCCCGCCATCGGCAAGCCTGTCAGCGCGTATTCCACCAAGATCAGTAGCGGTGTTCTTAGCAGGCCTAGCTAAAAGTGGAGAAGTCTTACAGCATCACCGTAGCAGCGAAGATAAAACCGATGCGGTGATTGATGCAGAGGCGCGCATTAAAAACCTGACCGAGTTTCGTGATAATTTGCGCGCAATGCTGAGCGATAAATCTGCCAAATTTAAAGATTTAATCGAAGTGCAGCGTGAGTTAGTCAACACGCAAAGTGAGTTAGATGGTATTCAGGGTGTGCGCAAAGTGCTGGCGCAAGAAACCGAATTGGTGGCGATTAATATTGATTTTACTGCCAAGCAAGGCATTACTGAGCAAGGCTTTTTTTCACCCGTTGCACAAGCTTTTAAAAATGCTGGCCACGTAATGATGGAAAGTTTAGCGAGCGTGATTACTTTTTTTGTAACAATTTTGCCGTGGCTTATTTTTGGCATTCCAGCACTGATTTTAATACGCAAACTTTGGGCTAAAATTAGAACAAAAAAACCGCATGTATAAACTTGGCGTAATACATTAATTTACAATTTCAAACGGGTATAATACGCACAACCTTTTTGAATGCTCTGGAAGCCTTGTAAATAAAGGCTCGCAGAGCAGTATTTTTGTCTCGGGAATTTTATTGCGGTTTTTGTGATGTTTTTGTGTAATCAATCAGTTTGTTTTGTGGGTTAAATGTGAGTCAATATAAAAATAAAAATAGCGTATTTTCAATGTGGTTTGCCTGCTGCTTTTTTGCGGTAATGTGCCTATTTTCTGAGGTGGCGCTAGCTTATACAGGCGTGACGATTGTCATGAGCAGCAAAACTGAAGCGAATCTGGCGTTTGTTGAGCAGTTTAAGACAGAGCTAGCCGGCAATGAAAATAATACACTAAATCTAAAAGTGATTGAGTTGCCAGCACGCAAAAGGCTCGTGGTGGCTGAAAATAGTGAATTGGTGATTGCGTTGGGTGCAAAGGCGCTTGAGGCCGCCAGCAAGTTATCGCATACAACGCCGGTTTTGGCAGTGCATACGCCGTCATTAGCCTATGAGCAGATATTAGAAAAAAGTCGGCGTGATGCGAGTAATATGAGCATGATTATGCAAAATCAGCCTTATGCGCGCCAAATAAATTTTATTCAATTGGTGCTACCGGCGGCAAAAAATATTGGCAGCTTAGTCAATGGCAACTCGCAAACATATGCGGAACAGTTGAAAACACAGGCTGATAAAAAAGGACTCAATGTGCAGTTAACGCACTTAAATGATCCATCGATGTTGATACCGGAGCTTAAAACTTTGTTAGAGGCGAATGATGCATTGCTGGCGATACCAGATACAGCTGTTTATAAACCCGATACGGCGCAATCCATTTTGATGACTAGTTATCAGTTTAAGAAGCCAGTGCTTTGTTATTCACTCTCTTATGCGAAGGCGGGCGCACTGGCGGCGTTATATAGCTCTAGCCGGCATTTGGCCAAGCAGGCCGCGGAAATTGCGCAGCAATCGCAAAATGCAGAAAGCGCCCTGCCATTGCCGCAAGCGCCAAAATATTTTTCTGTGTACGTCAATCGGCAAGTGGCGCGTTTGCTCAATATTGAAGTGAACAAAGATGTGGCAATTTTTCAAGAATTAATAGCCACTGATAATTTGCAAAATGAATAATATTGGCATTAAAGCGAGGGTGATTTTTTTAGGCACAGTGCCTGCCCTGCTGTTTGCGATTATTTTAATCGGCTACATAATTTCAAATATATTTGGCATATTGAATCAATCGCTGGTTGACCGCGGAAAAATCATCGCTACTCAACTTGCCCCTGCTGCTGAATACGGGGTGATTTCTGGAAATCGACAAATGCTGCAAAAACTTGTGCAGCAAGCGCTTGATAACGAGCAAGATCTTAAAACGGTGATGGTCGTTGATAATCAAGGATTAGTGCTGGCCTACAGTGGACAGGCGATTCCTGAAACGCTGATTAGCAAAATCATGCAGGAAAATTTGCCTGAGTACAAACAAGCACGCGGCATCATTTTTTCTGCGCCTATTCATCGAAGTTTAGTCGAGATTGATGATTTTTCGTCCCAAGAAGAAAATACGCAACAACTGAAAAAAGATTTTTCACCTGAAAAAATCGGTCAGATTTATGTGGAACTAAGTAATCAAGGACTGCAGAGCTATAAGTTAGTATTTGTCGTAAAAATTGCATCAATTGCTTTATTGGGGCTGTTGCTCAGTGGCTGGCTAGCTTGGCGTATCGGCCGAAATATTACACAGCCTATTCAAGAAATTGCCCGTGCAGTCAATAAAGTGCGCGAAGGTGTGTTGTCACAAACGTTGGTAGAAAACTCCAGCGGTGAATTAAAAACCTTACAAAAGGGCTTTAATTCAATGTCGGCGAGCTTGAAGCACGCCTATGATGTGATGCAAGATAAGATTAACGATGCCACCTCTATGCTGCGCCATCAAGCGCAACATGATGATTTAACTGGGCTTATTAACCGTCGAGAATTTGAAGTGCGCTTAGAGCGCTGCCTCAAAACTGCTAAAGAAAACAATGCAAAGCACGTGTTTTGCTTTCTGGATTTAGATCAATTCAAGTTAGTGAATGACACGAGTGGGCATATCGCGGGGGATGAACTACTTAAACAAGTGAGTGTTTTACTGGCCATCCGCATGCGTGAAAGAGACACGTTAGCCCGTTTAGGCGGGGATGAGTTTGGCCTGCTGTTGGAGAACTGTACGCAGAAAGAAGCCGACCAAATTTGCAGTGCAATTCAACGCATTATTCGCGATTTTCGTTATAGCCATGACGACAAAATCTTTAATATTGGCGTGAGCATTGGTATGGTGGTGATTGATGACCATTTTGACAGTGTTAGCGAAGTGGTACACGCGGCAGATATGGCGTGTATGGCCGCGAAAAAGGCGGGACGTAATCAAACGGTGCTATTTAACGCAGGCGATGTTGAAGTGGTCGAGCAGAAAAATGCAGTAGAAGCGATTGCCGACATCACGGATGAAATCGATGATGATCAGTTTATGCTGTACTGTCAGGCGATTGTACCGCTCACGCCGAATTTACCGCATTTACCTAATATGCCGGCCATTCCACAGCAACATCACTATGAGATTTTGCTCAGAAAAGTAGATTTAGACGGCAAGATTATTTTGCCGACGACGTTTATTCCCTCAGCCGAGCGCTATCATCTGATGCCTAATATTGACCGCTGGGTGATTAAAAATGCTTTTATTGCCTATCGAAAACTGCTTGATATTGATTACGAACACTGCAATTACATCTTTTCAATCAATTTATCGGGCACGTCATTGGGTGACCAAAGTCTGTTGCCGTTTATTCGCGAACAGTTTGCTAAATACGCTATTCCGCCCGCCTCGATATGCTTTGAAATTACCGAGACGGCGGCCATTGTAAACCTTAAAAATACCATTTTATTGTTTAACTCACTGCGTGAAATTGGCTGCAAATTTGCTTTAGATGACTTTGGCAGTGGCATGTCTTCATTTATGTATTTAAAGAATTTTGATGTTGATTACCTTAAAATTGATGGCGCTTTTGTCAAAGAGATTCATCAAAACCGGATTGATCATGCCATGGTGCGTTCCATCCACAATGTGGCAGAATCGATGAACATCAAAACGGTTGCTGAATTTGTGGAAAGTGATGCAATATTGAAACAGCTAGAAATTATCGGCGTGCACTATGGCCAAGGGCTGCATCTTGGCTTGCCGATTACTGTGAAAGAATTGATTCAACAATATGCTGAATTACATCCGCGCTAATGATGCATTGTTACTAATGCATTGGTTCGCGCACAACACCCATCAGCGAAAGCACCATCATGATAGAAACTGACCGCCTGATAGCTCCAGAAACCGAAAGCCCGCGTGAAGAAGCGCTGGAGCGCGCACTTCGCCCCAAACTATTAGATGAATACGTCGGCCAGGAAAAAGCGCGCGGTCAGTTAGAAATTTTTATCAATGCGGCTCGCGGCCGCAGTGAACCGTTGGACCACGTGCTCTTGTTTGGCCCGCCAGGCCTGGGTAAAACCACACTCGCACATATTATTGCCAAAGAAATGGGCGTGAATATGCGCCAAACTTCAGGCCCAGTGCTAGAGCGCGCGGGTGACTTAGCAGCGTTACTCACCAATTTAGAACCCAATGATGTACTATTTATTGATGAAATTCACCGCTTGTCGCCCGTCGTAGAAGAGATTTTATATCCAGCGATGGAAGATTATCGTCTGGATATCATGATAGGCGAAGGCCCCGCCGCGCGCAGTGTTCGGCTAGATTTGCCGCCATTTACCTTGGTGGGCGCCACCACGCGCGCCGGTATGCTCACTAACCCGCTGCGTGACCGTTTTGGCATTGTTTCGCGTTTAGAGTTTTATACGGCTGAAGAATTAAGTCGCATTGTGCAACGCTCTGCCGGGCTGCTAGAGGTAGAGTTGGTTGATACCGGCGCGCTTGAAATTGCCAAACGTTCTCGCGGTACACCGCGCATAGCCAACCGTTTATTGCGCCGTGTACGTGATTATGCTCAAGTTAAAGCCAATGGCAAGGTCAGTGCAGAAATTGCCGATGCCGCCCTGAAAATGCTCGATGTTGATAAGCTTGGCTTTGATGTCATGGATAGAAAACTGCTGCAGGCGGTGCTAGAAAAATTTGGCGGCGGGCCAGTAGGTTTGGATAATTTAGCCGCAGCGATTGGCGAAGAGCGCGACACGATTGAAGACGTACTCGAGCCGTATTTAATTCAGCAAGGCTATTTAATGCGCACACCACGTGGGCGCATGGCTACCAGCTTGGCCTATCAGCATTTTGGTTTGAGTGTGCCGGCAAGTTTGTCGACTGGTGAGCTTTGGCAATCGGTAAACGGCAACGATTAATTTTTGCGTATCACACGCGCAGCTTTTGTTTAAAAATAAGTGGTTTTTTCTTGGTTTAAATTGGGCTTAATTTGCACCGAGAAAAATTTATGGCTCTGTAAGCCTTTATTTATAAGGCTCACAGAGCATCGAAAAAGGTTGTGCTGTAAATTGCCTAAAAATTAAGCAATTTCAGTGTGCTCAAAGCATCTGCTATTTTGTCATTTTTGAAACAATTACTTAACAATTTGACACGCCACCATATTAAGTTGGCTGTGTTAAAATTTGCCCATGCAAAACACGGGCAATTTCATCTGGCCAATTCGCGTCTATTACGAAGACACTGACGCGGGTGGCGTAGTTTATCATTCAAATTATCTTAATTTTATGGAGCGCGCCCGCACCGAATGGCTGCGTGCTTTGGGGTTTGAGCAAACGCATTTAAAAGACGATTTAGGTGTGATGATTGTCATCCATAGCTTGAATATTGCTTTTAAGAGCCCAGCGCGTTTTAACGACTTATTGCAAGTGCATTGCCAGTTTGCAAACGCAGGGCGCAGCAGTATGGACATCGCCCAAACAATCTTTCGTGACGGCGTGATGCTGGCCGAGGCAAGCGTTAAAGCAGTGTTTGTGGATGCTGCGAGCTTTCGGCCAGTGGCTATTCCACCAGCAATTAAAGACGCTGCCATGGGATTAACCGAAGCAGCGCTTACAAAAACATGATGACGGTGCAATTTCCCCCAACTTTTTATACTATTAAAACTAAACTATTGGAGCTTTTATGAGTGTGGACGTAGCGAATGATATGTCGATTTTTTCGCTGGTGGCGGGTGCGAGTTTACCCGTGCAACTGGTGATGATAATTTTACTCCTCACGTCTTTATTTTCATGGTGGTATATTTTTATTAAAGTGGCCACCGTCAAGCGCGCTGAAACCAATGCCGAAGACTTTGAAAAAGCCTTTTGGACCGGTGGCGACTTAAATAAACTTTATGAAGGTTTAAGTGTAGGCCGCCGAAAACCACAAGGCATGGCGAGCATTTTTGAAGCGGGTTTTAAAGAATATGCGCGCCACAAGCAACAAGGCCGCACTGAGGTTTCAGACATTATGGAAGGCACACGCCGTGCCATGCGCGCCGCCTATAACCGTGAGATGGACGATTTAGATGCGCATTTGCCGTTTTTAGCCTCGGTCGGCTCGGTGAGTCCGTATATTGGTTTGTTCGGCACGGTGTGGGGTATTATGAATTCGTTCAGAGGCTTGTCTAACGTTGCGCAAGCCACGCTCAGCCAAGTGGCTCCGGGTATTGCAGAAGCGCTCATTGCCACGGCCATTGGCTTATTTGCGGCAATTCCAGCCGTCATTGCCTACAACCGTTTTGCCTCAAGTGTTGACAGGCTTTCAGTGCGTTACGAAAGCTTTATGGAAGAATTCACCAACATCTTGCAAAGAAAGAGCTAAATCATGGCGCGCACCCGTAAACGCCGCATGATGAACCAAATCAATGTCGTGCCCTACATTGATGTCACCTTGGTCTTGCTGGTGATTTTTATGGTGACCGCCCCCATGACAAATCCTGGCGTGGTGGATTTACCTAAAGTTGGGCAAGCACTCAATCAGCATCAGGTGCCCCCTGTGGTGCTTACTGTAAAGCTCAATAACAAAATTGAGTTTGATAACAAAGCCATGGCGCGTGACGAATTATTGTTGGCAATTCGCCAAACACTGCAAAAATCACCTGAGCGCGCTGTAGTAGTAGCAGCAGATAAAAATGTGAAATATGACGATGTGATTGGCGTGATGGATTTGCTCAAGCAAAATAAAGTTGAAAAAGTTGGCCTGCTGTTAGCGCCAGCGCCTTAGTTTATTCAAGCGATAAATTTAAATTTGATGCAACGCGCAAACCAAACCACAATGCTTAAAAGCTATGAAAAAGAAATTTCATGGAAGGCGGGCGCGTACGCGATTGCCGTGCATTTAGCGTTATTGGGTGGGCTATTGATTTCATTTAATTGGAAAGCCGCACACCCAGTGTTAAACGTGGCGGAAGTCGAGCTTTGGGAGAGTATTCCTAATACCGCACCCCCGCCGCCGCCCGTGATTGTACCTAAAATTGAACCAGCCCCAGTGGTAAAAGACGTGCCAGAACCAAAGCCAGAGGCGAAGGTTGAAGAACCAAAAGTCGATATTGCGCTTGAAAAGAAAAAAGAACTTGAACAGAAAAAGCTGGAAGAAAAAGCTGCGAAACAAGAAGCTGAGAAACTTAAGAAAGAGCGATTAGCCGCAATTCAGGCAGATACACTAAAAGACGAAAAGCGTGATAGCGAAAAGCAATTAAATGATAAAAAAGCTAAAGACGAGCTTAAAAAGTTGCAGCAAGAATTAAGTGCAGAGGGCGATCAGCAAGCGCTGGCAGCTAAAGCCTCGGCTAATGCAGGAGTTATTGATGAATATAAAAGAAAAATCCAAGATAAAATCAAAGGCAACGTCAATAACGAACTTTGTGGTGACGGCAAGCCTGTATTGAAATTTAAAATTGATTTACTGCCATCGGGCGAACTAAGTGGCAACCCAAAACTCACCAAAACTAGCGGCTTAGAGGCGTGTGATGATGCAGTAGAACGTGCCATTATGGCTTCGCAGCCATTGCCGTTGCCTGAGGATGTCGCTTTGAAGTCGCAATTCAGGAACTTAAATTTAACTTTTACACCTAATAACTAGCAATTTGTTAGTGCGCGGTATTGGATGGCTTTTGTAACAAAGTGTAAATCGTGTGGCATCAAAATGGTTTTGCGGTTAAATTTACACGAATAAATATCAGGGGCTCAATTTAACAATCGAGACGATAAAACATAACACCATGAAAATATTTAGATTTTTAGCTTTTTTTACTTCATTTTTCGCATCAACATTCTTATTTACTCCCGTCGCCAACGCTGCTTTGGAAATTGAAATCAGCGGGGGTAGCGCACAGCAAATTCCAATCGCCATTGTGCCTTTTGGGCAAGGTGAGCATGCCGCCACCATGAGCGGCATTATTGCCGCTGACTTAAAGCGTAGCGGTTTGTTTCGTGTGCTTGAAACTGGTGGTGTGGCTAGTCGCCCAACCGATATTACGCAAATTAAATTTGCTGAGTGGTCGGCATTACAAGCCCAAGCCATGTCGGTTGGCACCATTGAGCCACAAGCGGATGGCAAGTTAAAAGTATCGTTTCAGTTGGCCGATGTGCTAAAACAAACGCAGCTTACCAGCGGTCAATATAATATTAGCCCAAGCCAGCTAAGAATTACCGCACATAAAATTGCCGATGCGATTTATCAAAAACTTACCGGTGAATCAGGTATTTTTGCCAGCCACATTGCTTATATCAACAAATCAAAAGGCCGCTACACTTTGCAGGTGGCCGATGCGGATGGTGCGAACCCGCGTACGATGTTGTCATCAAAAGAGCCGATTATTTCACCTGCCTGGGCGCCAGATGGCAACCGCATTGCCTATGTTTCTTTTGAAAAGAAAAAACCGATTATCTATGTACAAACTCTGGGCGGACAACGTACCACCGTGGCGAGCTTCAAAGGCAACAACAGCGCACCTGCTTGGTCGCCAGATGGTAATAAGCTCGCTATTGTGCTCACGCATGGGGCTAATTCGCAGTTATATACCATTAATGCAGATGGCTCAGGCTTAAAGCAGGTGACTAAGAGTTCTGCCATTGATACCGAACCGACATGGTCAACCGATGGGCAGTGGATTTATTTTACCTCTGACCGTGGTGGCCGCCCGCAAATTTACAAGGTTTCATCACAAGGCGGTGACCCAAAACGGGTGAGTTTTGAAGGCGCTTATAATGTAAGCCCGCGTTTTTCACCAGATGGTAAATCATTAGCGATGATTCGTAATGATGGCGGCAGATTCCGCGTGGCGCTGCAAGATTTAAACAGTGGTCAAGTGCAGTTGCTAAGCGATGGCGGCCAAGATGAGTCGCCCAGTTTTGCGCCAAACGGACGCGTAATATTGTATGCTACCCGTAACGGTGGCCGTGGCGCATTGGCGGCGGTGTCGGCCGATGGGCGCGTGAAACAGCGCTTAAATGAGTCTGGTGGCGATATTCGCGAGCCGGCTTGGGGCCCTTTGATTAAATAGTAATTTTTAGCAGCAATGTGTAGTCGATTAAATTTACAATTTTTATGTAGCAGTTTAAGCAATTTTTAGTATTTTATTTTTTATGGAGAGCACTATGAACAACCTGACTTTTAACAAAAAACTACTCAGCACATTGATGTTGGCTTTGGTATTAACCGCTTGTAAAAGCACACCAATGACTAAACCTTCTATTGAAGACAAAAGCGTAGGCCAAAACACAACCACCACCACGCCAGCTGCTGGTGCGGATGATGGCTCAACCGTTAAAGAAGTGTCACTTGATGACGCCAATGCCAATGATGCAGGCAACCCATTAAAAGATCCTAACAATATTTTGTCAAAACGTAATATCTACTTTGACTTTGATAGCGATGCTGTCAAGGCAGAATATCGCCCATTGGTAGAAGCGCATGCAAAATACCTACTAAGCCATAAAGATGCGCGTGTGATTGTGCAAGGCAATGCCGATGAGCGTGGTACACGTGAATACAACTTAGCCCTTGGCCAACGTCGTTCAGTTGCGGTGAAAAAAGCATTGAACGTGTTGGGTGTGCAAGATGAACAGATTGAAACCGTGAGTTACGGTGAAGAAAAAAGCACCGGTTGTGCTGATGAGGCTTGTTTCAGCAAAGACCGCCGCGCAGATATCGTGTATCAAGGCGAGTAATAGAAACTCGGTTAGCCGCTATCAAGTTCTGATAGCGGCACCTTCTTTTAATTTTTAGATGCATGCTTAAAATATGATGAAAAAACTCAATCTGGTCAGCTTGTTTTTGCTGGTGCAACTTTTTGCGATCAATAGCCATGCGGCTTTGTTCGATGATAAAGAAGCGCGCAAAAAAATCTTGGAAATTGAAGCGACCATGACGAGTCAACATCAGGCGACGCAAAATGAGCTGGCTAATTTGAAAAAAAGCCAGCAAGCGCTTGAGCAGCGCGTGATTGCGATTGAGGCCATTACCAAAGGCCAGGTTTTGGGCGATATGCAAAACCATATTGATACGCTCAATCAGGAAATCGCCCGACTAAAAGGTGAACTGGAAGAAGCAAACCATCATATTGAGGCCACCCAGCAGCGCCAAAAAGATTTGTATGGCGATACCGATGCGCGTTTGCGTAAATTAGAGGGTGGAGATACGGCTGCCGCAACCACAACAGCGCCTGATGCCACTGCAGCAGCGCCAGCCGCTACAGCCACGCCGAATAAAAATACCCAAGAATACCAGTTGTTAGAGCTTGCCAATGGCTTATCCAGGGAGGCCAAGCATAAAGATGCTTACAATGCCTATGACAAATTCTTGAAAGACTACCCAGATAGCGCATTGACGCCCGAGGCCAAATATGGCTTGGGTTACACGCAATTTGCGCTTAAAAACTATAAATCAGCCATTATCACACAGCAAAAAGTCATTGATTTGCATCCAGATAGCCCAAAAGTACCCGATGCAATGCTGAATAAAGCCAACAGTCAAATCCAGCTTGGGCAAGTGGCAAATGCTAAAAAAACGTTGCGTGATTTAATTGCGAAATTTCCAGAGAGCGAAGTAACTCCCACGGCACAAAGGCGCTTAAAAGCGCTGGAAGCCATCAAATAAAAACAGGTTTTTTTCACGTCAGATTCACCCTATTTTCTCTCGAGAGATTTTTGATGCTCTGTAAGCCTTTATTTATAAGGCTCGCAGAGCAGGTCAAAAGGGTTGTGACTATTTAAGCACATCATTTTTCATTTTTACGAACCTTGTTTGTTTGCCGATTGCGCTTATATTTTAAACAGCCTTTGGCTTTCGCGGTAAAATAGCGCCAACGCAATTGTTGGCATTTTTTATCATCTCTCATGGCACTTAAAATTCACGAAATTTTCTATTCGCTGCAAGGCGAATCTACGCGTGTTGGCTTGCCAACGGTGTTCGTACGCCTTACTGGCTGCCCAATGCGCTGCGTATATTGCGACACTGCTTACGCGTTTAGTGGCGGCAGCAATATGGAAACTGCTGATATTTTGGCTAAAATTGCCGAATATGGCACTAAATATGTGACTGTTACCGGTGGTGAACCGCTGGCGCAGAAAGAATGCATGGTGCTGCTTAAAGCGTTGTGCGATGCAGGTTACAACGTCTCTCTTGAAACAGGAGGGGCCGTCGATATTGGTCCAGTGGACAGTCGCGTTTCAGTCATTTTAGACATTAAAACGCCAGATTCAGGTGAGCTCAAAAATTACCTGTGGGAAAATCTAACCCACCTTAAAAAGACCGATGAGGTGAAGTTCGTTTTATGTAGCCGCGCTGATTACGACTGGGCAAAGCAGATTTTGGTGCAATATCACCTTGTTGAAAAATGTAGCGTATTGTTCTCACCTGTTTATAGCCAAATTAACCCAACGGATTTAGCCAATTGGGTATTAGCCGACCAATTGCCAGTGCGTATGCAACTTCAATTACACAAAATTCTTTGGGGCGAGGTGCCGGGAAAATGACCAAACGTGCTGTGGTATTGCTTTCTGGCGGGCTGGATTCTGCCACGGTACTCGCCTATGCGCGTAGTCTTGGCTTTGAATGCTATTGTTTAAGTTTAGATTACCATCAGCGTCACATCGCTGAACTGCATGCGGCCAAAAATATCGCCAAATTAATGAATGCTAAAGCGCACAAAACCGCGCAGCTTGATTTATCCTTATTTGGCGGTTCGGCCCTCACGGATGATGCCATTGCTGTGCCAGAAAGCGCCACAACAGGCATCCCGATTACTTATGTGCCGGCGCGCAACACGATTATGCTGTCACTCGCTTTGGCTTGGGCTGAAGTGCTTGAAGCGCAAGATATTTTTATTGGCGTGAATGCGCTAGATTATTCTGGCTACCCAGATTGCCGTGGTGAATATGTCAAAGCGTTTCAAAGCATGGCCAATTTAGCAACTAAAAGCGCGGTAGAAGGCAAAACGATTACGATTCACGCCCCGCTGATAGATATGACCAAGGCGCAAATTGTGCAGTTAGGTACCAAGTTGGGTGTGGATTATGCCATGACTGTTTCATGTTATCAGGCTGATGAACACGGTGAAGCATGCGGCCTGTGTGATTCTTGCCGTCTGCGTCGCGATGGCTTTTTAGCGGCGGGTATAGATGATCCAACGCGGTACAAAGCACTTCCCTAAACATTGGGCACAAACTTATTTGTAAATAAATGCAGTGCGACTTGATAAATAGCTTGTCAAAAGCACAATAAATAGCGTAAAATCCGCGCCTTTCTGCTTTAAAATTTCTATTAAAAGAGAACTAAGATTATGGTTATTATTCGTTTAGCTCGTGGTGGCGCGAAAAAAACTCCTTTCTACAACGTGGTTGTAGCTGATTCACGCAATCGTCGCGATGGCCGCTTTATTGAGCGCGTAGGTTTTTACAATCCATCTGCCAAAGCAAATGCTGAAAGCTTGCGCATTGATTTAGCGCGCGTTACGCATTGGCAAAATAACGGTGCGCAATTGTCAGAAACCGTAGCGCGCTTGGTTAAATTCCACGCTAAAGGCCCGGAGCACGCAATTGCTGCAAAAGTTAAAGATGCTGCTAAAGCCGATGCTGCTAAAGCTAAAATTGCTGCTGCTGAAGCAGCAAAAGTAAAAGCTGCTGCCGATGCTGCTAAAGCTGAAGCGGATGCAAAAGCCGCTGAAGAAGCTGCCGCTGCAAAAGAAGCTGAAGCCGCTGCCAAGGCTGCTGAAGCAGAAGCTGCTGCTGCACCTGCTGAAGAAGCACCAGCTGCAGAATAAATCAAAGCACTCGGGCGTTAAAACGCCTTGGTGAATTAAGTTTATTTTGGAAGCAAGTCATTTAGTTATCATGGGGCGCATTGTTGCGCCTTATGGCGTTTTTGGTTGGCTAAAAGTCATTCCCGATACAGAAGCGCTCGATGGTCTGCTTGATTACGAGTCATGGTGGCTAGGCAAAGGCAATGATTGGCGTGAATTGAAGGTTGTAGAGGCCAAAATACACAATGATGTGATTGTGGTGAAGCTTGAAGGCATTAACGACCGCGACGCAGCATTTGCATGTAAGGGTAAGCAGGTCGCTGTGCCAAGAGATGCGCTCCCAGAGCCTGAAGAAAATGAATATTACTGGTCAGACCTGATTGGTTTGCGTGTAAAAAATAAGCAAGATATTGATTTTGGCACTATCGTGGATGTGTTTGAAACAGGCGCAAATGATGTGCTTGTTGTGAAGGCCGATGTTGTTCAACCGGAATTGGCAAAGTCAGCTTCGGATAAAGTTGTAGAAGTTAAAAATGAAAAGCCGCAGGAAAGATTGTTGCCTTTTATTGCATCAGTGGTTTTAGAAGTGGACTTGAAAGCTCAAACGATGTTGGTCGACTGGGACGAAGACTTTTAGTTTAGTACAGCAACCATGGCTTATCAGTTTTATGTAGTAACGTTATTTCCTGAAATGTTTGAGGCCATTACCCAGCATGGCATTACCAGCAGGGCGTTGCAACATAATATTTATCACGTGCAGTTTTGGAATCCACGTGATTACACTACTGATAATCATAAAACGGTTGATGACAGGCCGTATGGCGGTGGCCCTGGCATGGTGATGCTGGTTGAGCCGCTCGAAAAGGCAATAGCGGCTGCAAAGACGGCGCAACAAGAAAAGCATATAGAAAGTTGGGTTGTCCATCTTTCACCAGCGGGAAAGCCGCTGACGCATCAAAAAGTGATGCAGTTAAGTAAAAAGCCAGGCTTAGTATTACTGGCTAGCCGTTATGAAGGGGTTGACCAACGCCTGATTGATGCTGAAGTAGATGAAGAAATATCCATTGGTGATTATGTTCTAAGTGGCGGAGAGTTACCTGCCATGGCATTAATGGATGCGATTATTCGCCAATTGCCAGGAAGTTTAGGGGATGGGGATTCGGCCATTGAAGATTCATTTGTCGATGGATTGTTGGATTGCCCACACTACACTAGGCCTGAAGAATATAAAGGTGTCAAAGTGCCTGAAGTGTTGTTATCAGGCAATCATGCAAAGATTAAGCAGTGGCGTTTAAAAGCGGCATTGCAAAGAACTCGGGATTTACGTCCCGATTTATTGGCCGTAAGGCCGTTGACGAAAGAAGAAACACGACTGCTACAGCATGATTAGAGAGCAGGAACAAGTTACTTCATAATTAAAAGGAACCCCGCAAGGGAGAAAAAAGGTAAAAAAGATGGCAGATATCATTAAAATGTTAGAAGAGGAAGAAATTGCTCGATTAGGCAAAACAATTCCTGATTTTGCGCCAGGCGACACAGTCGTGGTTGGTGTAAACGTTGTTGAGGGTACTCGTAAACGTGTACAGTCATATGAAGGTGTTGTGATTGCTAAACGCAACCGTGGCTTAAACTCATCATTCATCGTGCGTAAAATTTCTTCAGGTGAAGGTGTTGAGCGTACATTCCAAACCTATTCACCATTAATTGCGAGCATTGAGTTGAAACGTCGCGGTGATGTGCGTCGCGCTAAACTTTACTACTTGCGTGAGCGTTCAGGTAAATCTGCGCGTATTAAAGAAAAATTAGTTGCACGTGACAGAGAAGTATTGGCGCCAGTAGAAAAAGCATAACAAACGCTTTAACGCAGTCACAAAAAGGCCCTAAAACTGTACGCGGTTTAGGGCTTTTTTATTTGCACTAACATCAATAATAGCGTTTAATTACTGTATGAAAAGCCAGCATAAACACATTCAAGTATACGAGGCGGTTGTTGAAACGCCATTTGGCGCGGTGGGGATTGTGTCTCAAGGAATGCAAGTGGTCATTGATTTATTGCCAGAAAAGCTTGAACAAAAACCCACCACGCAAAAATTAGCACAAAACATTGCCGCACAAATTGAAGCGTATTTAAAAAACGCCAACAGTGGATTTAACTTGCCCATCAAACTGAAGGGTACGCCATTTCAGCGCAATGTTTGGCAGATAATAGATGCAATTCCAAGTGGGCAAGTGCTCACTTATAGCCAAATTGCCGAACAGCTTAAATCAAGCCCGCGCGCTGTGGCCAATGCATGCGGCGCAAATTTTCTTCCTATCGTCATCCCGTGTCATCGCGTGGTGGCAAAAGATGGTTTGGGCGGTTTTATGCGAGATGCTGAACATGGATTAACTATAAAAAAATGGCTTCTCAAGCATGAAGGTGCCATTGATGAAAATGGCAAATTAGTTTGAATCAATGGCGTTAGAAAGCGCAGAAGCCCAGCAGTTAGATAGCTTTATTGACCACCTTTGGTTAGAAGATGGCCTATCCAAAAACACGCTTGAAAGCTATCGCCTCGATTTAACCAGTTTCACACATTGGTTGCCCACACAAAAAAAACAGTTACTCACAGTTGAAGAAACCGATATTCAACAATATCTCGCGGTTAAATTTCCACAAAGTAAGCCACGCAGTATCAGCCGATTGATAGCCACTTTGCGGCGTTTTTATCGTTATTGTTTGCGTGAAAATCTTATTAAAACAGACCCGACCATTCAAATTCAGTCGCCTAAGTTGCCTCGTAGTTTGCCCAAAAGCCTGAATGAAGAAGAAGTCATCGCGCTACTCAACGCGCCTAATTTAAATGCGCCAGCAGGCATACGCGATAAAGCTATGCTGGAGCTACTGTACGCCTGCGGTTTGCGGGTATCAGAGCTGGTCAACATTAAAGCGACCGAAGTGAGCATCAATGATGCTGTTGTAAGGGTGACGGGAAAAGGCAGTAAAACGAGATTAGTGCCAATGGGTGAAGATGCAGCCGATTGGATTTCACGTTATTTGCGTGAGGCAAGGCCAGCGTTGCTGCATAAACGGCTGTGCGATGCGCTGTTTGTAACTAATCGCGGCGAGGCGATGACGCGCCAAGCTTTTTGGTATTTGATTAAACGCTATGCCTTGCTGGCTGGCATTACCAAGCCTATGTCGCCACACGTATTGCGCCATGCGTTTGCCACGCATTTGCTGAATCATGGCGCCGATTTACGTGTAGTACAAATGTTGTTAGGGCATGCGGATATTTCAACCACGCAGATTTATACGCATGTGGCGCGGGAGCGATTGAAGCAATTGCATAGTGTGCATCACCCACGAGGATAGGTGTGGTTGCATCATTTAAATTGTTAACGCCTTAACGGCTAAATGCAAAATCGAGTTATGTTTTTGCTCGCTCAACGACCACTCCCAACGATTTTAACCCTGCCAAAATCGCAGGCTTAGCCACTTTTACCTTCACGTTTAACGCACCAAATTCTTGTAAAATCAATTGGCAAATATGCTCAGCGAGGGCTTCTACTAGCTGAAAGCTGTGTTCTGATAATGTTTCGCGAATGCGACCCACCACAGCGCCGTAGTCGATGGTGTCGGCAATCGCGTCGCTTTTGCAGGCCTTAGTTAAATCGTAGCCAATCTCAATGTCTAAAATAATGGTTTGCGCGGTCATGCGTTCCCATTCTGGCACGCCCAGTTTGGTCTGTACTTTGAGTTCGCTAATAAAAATGGTGTCCATACAATGTTTGTTTATCGTATAAAATATAATGCTGTAATTTTAGAGCATCTCAAGAAGGTTGGGCAAAATGAATGAGTTAGGTTTTATTCCGGTGACGTTAGTCCCTGCTGTGTGGATTGTTGCGGCGTATTTGCTGGGTTCGGTAGCTTTTGGTATTTTGGTGAGCAAGGCATTTGGTCTGCCAGATCCGCGCACCGTAGGCAGCGGCAATATTGGCGCCACAAATGTAGCGCGTAGCGGTAAAAAATCTGCCGCTGTGTTAACGCTGCTGGGTGATGTCCTAAAAGGCTGGCTACCGGTATGGCTGGCGTTACAGTCAGACATGTTAATGTGGGTGGTGGCTTGGGTTGGATTGGCTGTGTTTTTTGGTCATTTGTACCCGATTTACTATAAATTCAAAGGTGGCAAAGGCGTGGCGACCGCACTGGGCGTGATGTTGGCGCTTTCCCCATGGGTTGCGTTGGCGGCACTGGCAACTTGGTTGGTGGTGTTTGCCATTTCACGCTACTCATCTCTTGCTGCAATTTCCGCTGCCGCACTGGCGCCCGTGTATGCGTGGTTTTTCTTGTCTGCGTATAAAGACTATTTTATGACCGTGCTGGTGATGGCGCTATTTTTGATTTGGCGTCACCGCGGCAATATTCAAAAATTGCTGGCAGGCACCGAATCTGGTTTTGGCAAAAAGTAGCGCTTTTGCAACATCAAATTGGCATTAAAAAATACGCTTAATTCACCTAAATTTAACACCAACCTTTTTTGATGCCCTGCGAGCCTTATAAATAAAGGCTCGCAGGGCATAAATTTTTTCTCGGACGAAAACGAGGCCATTAAGGTGCTTTTAATTCGCCTAAATCCCATCTTGGTTTTACGCTAAAACTGTAGTCGATTTCATTTATTTGTTGCATGGCTTGCAACCGCATTGCACTGAATCTCATTGCCCCGGCAAAAGCAATCATCGCGCCGTTATCTGTGCAAAACTCTAATCGCGGATAACTCACTTTGCAAAGTTTGCGCTTAGTTGCGGCGTTGAGCTTTTCGCGTAGTTTGCTATTGGCGCCTACGCCGCCAGAAACAATCAAGTTATCTAAGCCCGTTTCGCGTAATGCCGCCATACATTTTGTGGTTAAGACTTCGGTGACGGCTTCTTGAAACTCCCAAGCAATATCCACTTTGGTTTGCAAATCAAGGTCTGTGTGAGTGTTTACTAGCGTTAAAACGGCTGTTTTTAAACCACTAAAGCTAAAATTCAAATCACCGCTATTGAGCAGTGGGCGCGGTAATTTAAAGCGCGGTTTGCCATGGGTTGAATGAGAAAGCTCCGCTAGTTTGGAAAGCGCTGGTCCGCCTGGATAGCCGAGCCCCAACAATTTAGCTGTTTTATCAAACGCCTCACCTGCGGCATCATCTAAGGTGTCACCTAGCAATTCGTATTGGCCAATACCATCAACGCGCATCAACTGACTATGCCCGCCAGAAACCAGCAGCGCCACAAACGGAAAAGCTGGTGGATTATCTTCAAGCAAAGGGGCTAATAAATGGCCTTCTAAATGATGCACGCAGATGGTCGGTATTTGCAGGCTAAACGCCAAGGATTCGGCAAAGCTGGTGCCAACCAGCAATGCGCCAGATAGCCCTGGTCCTTGTGTATAGGCGATTGCATCAATGTCACTTAGTTTCTTGTCGGCATCTTTTAAAACGCGCTCGGTGAGCGGCAATACGCGCCGAATATGGTCACGCGAGGCGAGTTCTGGTACCACGCCACCGTACTCGGCGTGCATTTCAACCTGTGAATGCAAGGCGTGCGCCAGTAAACCGCGTTCGGTGTCGTATAATGCAAGCCCTGTTTCGTCACAGGAAGATTCAACGCCTAAAATTAACATGAATGGTGATGGATGAACTGTAAAGGTTGAATTATTGCGCATTTAACTGATTAATGCATAAAAGTAATTGAATAAAAACAATTATGCGATTAAAATAGTCGGCTTTTCTCAGTTTATAAACCTTGCATGTGCAAAATGGTTAAGAACTTGAGCATAATTTAAACTAACTTCTTACCAAATAAGAGAGATTGAATGTCTAGTGTACGCGTAAAAGAAAATGAGCCGTTTGACGTTGCCCTTCGCCGTTTTAAACGCTTAATCGAAAAAACTGGTTTATTGAATGATCTTCGCGCACGCGAATTTTATGAAAAACCAACTTGGGAACGTAAACGTAAAGCTGCAGCCGCAGTTAAGCGTCAATATCGTCGCCTGATGAAGCAAACATTGCCAGCTAAACTTTACTAAGTTAGTCTGATGGCTGATTCCAAGGAAGTTGAAGCAAAGCCTGAAGATGTATTTTGGCAGTTGACTGATAATTTTATTGGCCATGCCAATTCGCTAGTGCCGGCGCACGACGTTGGTGTTGTGAATGCGAGCATGATATTTGCATCGGCTCGCTTTAATACTTTTGTCATCGCTTCGCAGTGTGGCACTAAAGAAGCATTTGAGGCCGAAAAAGCCGCTGCTTTAGAATATTTTGTAAATCAATACAAAATTGCGCTTACAGAACACATGGCAGAAGTGCAAACAAATTTCGACAAATACATTAGTCCAAGCGCCTAAAATCCATGAGTCTCAAGCAACAAATCTCCGAAGACATGAAAAACGCGATGCGCGCTAAAGATAGCGCGCGTTTAGGCGCAATTCGTTTGCTGCAAGCCGCCATTAAGCAGCGCGAAGTGGACGAGCGCATAGAGATGACCGATGCAGATGTGATTGCTGCGATTGAGAAAATGCTTAAACAACGACGCGATTCAATCGCCGCGTTTGAATTAGCCAACCGCACAGATTTAGCCGATATTGAAAAGTTTGAAGTGAGCGTGTTGCAAACTTACATGCCGCAACAATTGAGCGATGAAGCCATTCACCAAATTATTAACCAAGTGATTGCCGATACCGGCGCGCAAGGTGCTAAAGATATGGGTAAAGTGGTTGGGTTGGTCAAACCGCTAGTCGCAGGTGTTGCAGATATGGGTAAAGTGTCGGGCTTAATAAAGGCGCGACTAAGTTAAATTTGGATAATCCGCAATCCAGCGATTAAAAAAACAAGGGAGCGACATCGCTCCTTTTTTTATTGATGCTTTATACTCACGCATATGATTCCAGAAAGTTTTATTCAAGAATTACTGAATCGCGTTGATATTGTCGATGTGGTTGATAAATCTGTCCCGCTTAAAAAGGCTGGTGCAAATTATTCTGCTTGCTGCCCGTTTCATAATGAAAAATCCCCCAGTTTTACCGTGAGTCCAACCAAGCAGTTTTATCACTGTTTTGGTTGCGGTGCGCATGGTACGGCGCTGGGTTTTTTAATGGAATATCAAGGTCTTAGCTTTGTAGAAGCTGTTCATGAACTCGCTAAAATGGTGGGCCTGCAAGTGCCACAAGTGCAAGCAACACCAGAAGCGCGAGAGCAAGCGCATGCGCAACAAAAAGTGGCGGCAAGTTTGCAAGAGGTGTTACAGCAAGCGGCTGATTATTACAAGGCTGAGCTTAAAAAATCACCGCGTGCGATTGAATATTTAAAAGCGCGCGGCTTAAGTGGTAAAGTTGCTGCAAAATTCCAGATTGGTTATGCGCCCGCTGGCTGGCAGAATTTGCAAAGTGTGTTTCCACAATATGAAAACGAAGCGCTCAATGTTGCAGGGTTGGTCGTTGAAAATGAACAAGGTAAACGTTACGACCGCTTTCGAGACCGTATTATGTTTCCAATTCATGACCAAAAAGGCCAGGTGATTGGCTTTGGTGGGCGCGTGATTAACCCAGAAGATACGCCTAAATATTACAACTCCCCTGAAACGCCGTTATTCCAAAAGGGCCATGAGCTTTACGGCTTGTTTTTAGCGCGTCGTGCAATTCGTGATGCTGGTCGTGCGCTGGTGGTAGAAGGTTATATGGATGTGGTGGCGCTTGCACAATACGGCATTGAATATGCTGTTGCGGCGCTAGGTACCGCAACCACACCTGTTCATATTGCTAAGCTCATGCGTCAAGCAGATGAAATCGTATTTTGCTTTGATGGTGATAACGCTGGCCGCACGGCCGCTTGGCGTGCGGCAATGAATGCGTTGCCAGCACTGAGTGATGGCTTAAAGTTATCTTTCTTATTTTTGCCAAAAGAACACGACCCTGATTCATACGTGCGTGAATTTGGAAAAGAAAAGTTTGAGGCTGAAATGAAGGTGGCTATGCCGCTTTCGCAATATATTCTTAAGCATTTAAGTGAAAATAATACCTTGCAAAGCCAAGAGGATAAAGTACGGTTTTTGAATGAAGCAGAACCAATTTTGCAGCAAATTAAGGCACCACGCAGTGCAATGTTTTTGCGTAAAAAAGTGGCGGAGCTCGCGCAACTTTCGACAGATGAAATGCATAGTATGCTTAAACTGCCCAGCTTGAACAAAGCACCAGTGCAAGCAAGGCCAAAGTTTTCACGCACGCCTAGTTCATTACATAAGCGTTTTTGCCTCATGCTGCTAATGCAGCCAAGTTTTGCAGCCGCAGAAGATTTATTGTGGGTGGTTGGTCAAGGGGATGAGACGCAATTATTGCGCCATACTATTGAAACTTGTCTAATTCACCCTCATTCTAAGCCTGTGGTCATTATGCGAGCGCTTGAAACGAAAGTGGACGCAAAGTTATTGCGCGATTTAGAGCGGGACTTGCATTTACTAGATGAAACATTAGACATGGCACTTGAGCTCACTGGCGCAAGACACCAGCTAAAACAAACTTACACTCAACAGAGTAGCAATGTTTTGTTGGCTCATTTGAGTGAAAAGCCCTTAAGCGACCTCACGGAAGATGAGAAAGCAATGTTAAGGACGGTTGGGTTTAAAACTTTAGCTACTAAACTCGAGCCAAAATAGGGTTTAATTCTGTTATAATTGAAGGTTACAAAAAATCATTTGCCAGATACTTTTTTAGAAATCTGGCGTGCAAAATTTAGAGGTAAGTCATGGCGAGACCAAAGAAAAGCGAACAAGAAGCAGCAAAAGAAAAAAATGAATTTATGACACCTGCTATTCAAGAAGCAAATGCGGAAGAGCGTCGTGTTCGTTTAAAATCGCTGATAGTACTAGGCAAAGAACGCGGCTATTTGACCTACGCTGAGATCAATGACCATCTGCCCGATGACGTGCAAGGCTCTGAGCAGATTGATGGCATTATCGGCATGATTAATGACATGGGTATTCAGGTTTATGAAGAAGTCCCTGATGCCGAAGTGTTATTAATGTCAGATGCCCCAGCAGCCGTTACTGATGAAGATGCCGTTGAAGAAGCTGAGCAGGCGCTGGCAACGGTAGATTCCGATTTTGGTCGTACTACTGACCCCGTGCGCATGTACATGCGTGAAATGGGTACGGTTGACCTGCTCACACGTGAGAGCGAAATCGAAATTGCGCGTCGTATTGAAGATGGCCTCAAGCATATGGTGCAAGCGATTGCCGCCTGTCCAACTACGATTGCTGCGCTTTTAGAAATGGTTGATAAAGTTGAAAACGATGAAATGAGCGTTGACGACTTAGTCGATGGCTTAATTGATGCCGATGTTGGCCTAGATGATGCCATGACGGTAGAGGCCGCAGAAGATGAAGAACCAGAGTTGGTTGATGATGACGAAGATGACGGTGATGAAGATGGTGCAAAAGCTGCGGCCATTTCTGCTGAAGCATTAGCAAGATTAAAAGAAGAAGTTGTGAATCGTTTTGCGGTAATTCGGGCAGCAAATCAAAAAATGCAGTTAATTTTAGCTGAGAGCGGCTCGCAAGATTCAGAATATCAAAGATTGTTAGCAGAAATTTTAGAAGAACTGACAGCGTTTAGGTTCTCAGCAAAACAAGTAGAAGGCTTGTGCGACCAAGTGCGTGCAATTATTGAAGCAGTGCGTGGCCATGAGCGTAAAGTGATGGATTTCTGTGTTGAAAAATCGGGTATGCCTAGAGCGCATTTTATTAAATCATTCCCAGGAAATGAGTGTGATTTAAGCTGGCTGGAACAAGAGTTAAAAGCTGAAAAACCCTACATAGAAAAATTAGCAAGGTATAACCACTCGATTATTGACCAACAGCAACGACTGATTGATTTGGAAAATAAAGTCGGTATTCCAATCAGAGAGTTAAAAGAAATCAACAAGCAGATGTCCACTGGCGAGGCGCGTGCAAGACGTGCTAAACGCGAAATGATTGAAGCAAACTTGCGCTTAGTGATTTCAATTGCAAAAAAATACACTAACAGAGGCTTGCAATTTCTAGATTTAATCCAAGAAGGTAATATTGGTTTAATGAAAGCGGTTGATAAATTTGAATACCGACGCGGCTTTAAATTTTCAACTTATGCTACTTGGTGGATTCGTCAGGCAATCACTCGCTCAATTGCTGACCAAGCAAGAACGATACGTATTCCTGTGCATATGATTGAAACGATTAATAAAATGAATCGTATCAGCCGACAAATCTTGCAAGAAACCGGAGTGGAGCCAGATCCAGCGACATTGGCAGAGAAAATGGAAATGCCTGAAGATAAGATTCGTAAAATCTTAAAAATTAGTAAAGAGCCGATTTCGATGGAAACCCCAATCGGAGATGATGAAGATTCCCACTTAGGCGACTTTATTGAAGATAGTACAACGTTAGCACCTGTAGATGCTGCTGTTTACGCTAGCTTGCGCGATGCGACAAGTGAAGTATTGGAATCTCTCACGCCGCGTGAAGCAAAAGTGTTACGCATGCGTTTCGGTATTGAGATGAATACTGACCATACGCTAGAAGAAGTAGGTAAACAATTTGATGTAACGCGTGAGCGTATTCGTCAGATTGAGGCTAAGGCGCTACGTAAACTGCGTCATCCAACACGTTCGGAAAGATTAAGAAGCTTTTTGGAAACAGGCCAAGACTAAACATAAATAAAAATATACAAAAGGTTTTGGCCCCCTAGCTCATGCTTGGTTAGAGCAGCGGACTCATAATCCGTTGGTGCTGTGTTCGACTCACAGGGGGGCCACCAATATAAAAAAGGCTTGCAGCGATGTAAGCCTTTTTCTTTTCAATAAATTTTTTACGTCAACCTTGAAGCCGCGTTAGTAAGTAGATTAAAGGGCTGTTTGTAATTTACCGCCCAGTCATTGGATACTAATATAGAATCAAGCTTCTTCCTTAATTCAAGTGTAGATGATAAGAAACAGTATGAAGTGGCTTAAATTCACGGGGATTATTTTCTTGCTGTTGCTAGCAGTTTTAGCCGCTCTGCCATTTTTTATTTCTTTGAATGATTATATTCCACTGATTGAGAATAAACTTTCTGCAAAGATTGATGAGCCAGTTACAATCAATAATATTCAACTTAGATTGCTGCCAACGCCACATATCAATGTAAATGACGTAATGGTAGGCGTTGAAGGTGATTTAAAACTGGCTAGGGTGGTGTTGACACCAGATATTTTTTCAATATTCAAATCACTCTATGTAATCAAAGATATTGAGATTGATGCGCTTGTTATTAATCAGAAAGCAATTAATCGGCTGATGAAATTTACTAAGGAAGCGTCATCTCCTCCACATGCAAAGCCTCAATTTAGAGTAGGTAGACTTAGTTTTACGAATGCTCAGTTAAATTTAGGTAAATTGTATTTTGGGCCGTTTCATGCAAATGTTAATTTAGACAGTAATGGTAAGTTGTTGGAGGCCTCTTTAGCAACAGTGGACAGTAAATTTCGCGCATTGATCAAACCTGAAAACTTGAATTATTCTATAGTGGCAAGTGCTAAAAATTGGACCTTGCCGTATGAACCAAGATTTAACCTAGATGAATTAAGTCTATTGGCGGTAGCGACAACAAATGATATTCAATTTAGTAAAGTGGATGCTAAGCTTTATGGGGGTACAGCGAACGGCCAAATGGCTATAAATTGGCGAAAGGGGCTGAAAGTGAATGGCAGCGTTGATGTAAGGCAAGTCGAGTTGGAAAAAATCGCTAAAATATTATCCTCTAAGACGCATGTAAGTGGGCAAGTCACCGCGAAACCTGTTTTCTCTGCATCTGCAAATTCGATAGAACATTTGATGCAATCAATGCGCTTAGAAGCCTCTTTTGATGTTCAAAAAGGTGTGCTGTACGGTGTTGATATACAGTCCGCAGCAACAAATGTTATCAAGCAAGGGACGACTGGCGGTCAAACAAATTTTGAGCATCTGTCTGGTTATTTTGTGATGGCGAAAAGCAGTTATCAGTTTTCAAAATTAAAAATTACATCTGGAACATTGTCTGTGGAAGGCAATGTCAATATATCTCATAAAAAAGAATTATCTGGTCGAATTAACACACAAGTTAAAGTAGCTGGCATTAGCACAATAGTCCCTTTGAATGTTGCGGGCACATTAGATGCACCTAGGCTACACCCTACAGCTGCAACAATGGCAGGGGCAGCACTGGGCACTGCGGTGATGGGGCCTGGCGTAGGAACATCTGTGGGCGCTAAGGTGGGAGGCTGGGTGGATGATTTGTTTGGCAAAAAGAAAAAATAAGTAGAAAGGTAAACAATCAGCCAATGTTGTTAAATTGGCGTATAAAGTAATCATTCAGGTCGTAAATAATTACGATATGCGATAGAGGAAAACTAAACATGGATGAAATAGTATCTACCGAACGAGATGTACCACAAGACGATGATTGGGGAACTATTGGCCATGTGCAAACGCTTGTTCTCATGATGGTAACCGTGCTTGGTATTTATTTGTGTTACAAAATGGCGTTGCCGTTTTTGGCTGTCGTTGCTTGGGCTTTGACACTAGCCGTTTTATTTACACCGCTACAAAACTGGCTTGAAGCTAAATTAAAGCGCACTGGTTTGGCAGCATTCATTTCAATTTTATTGATTGGGGTGATTGTTGTCATTCCTACATTATTTGTAGGGCAGCAACTCGTGATTCAGGCAGTTAAAGGTTCGCAGATAGTCGAGCAAAAAATAAACTCCGGAGAGTGGCGGCGTTCGCTAGAGGCGCAGCCTCAACTGGCGCCTATTATTGATAGAGTTGAGAAATATGTCGATTTACCCGGCACGCTTAAAATTTTTACAACGTGGCTGGGTAGCGCTGCAGGAGCCATCGTTAAAGGTTCAGTGTATCAAGTATTAGGAATCTGTTTGATTTTTTACATGCTGTTTTTTTTCATTCGTGATCGTCGCTTAGCGCTTGCCGCCATCAAAGCGCTATCGCCACTTTCAGAAAATGAGATGGACACCATGATACGGCGCGTTGGCGACACCATTCATGCAACCGTTTATGGCACCTTTGCCATTGCAGCAGTGCAAGGACTATTAGGCGGGCTAATGTTTTGGTGGCTTGACTTACCTGCGCCATTTTTATGGGGTTTGGTGATGAGTTTGCTGGCTATTGTGCCAATGTTGGGAGCCTCCATTATTTGGGCACCTGCGGCGCTATTTTTGGCATTAGATGGCAATACGAGCAGTGCATTGATGCTGACGATTTGGGGTGTATTCGTTGTGAGTACGATTGATAACATACTCAGGCCAATATTTGTTGGAAACAGGTTAAAACTTCATACCGTTTTAGCCTTTATGTCCGTTGTTGGTGGGCTGTTGGTTTTTGGCGCAGCAGGCCTTATTTTGGGACCAGTCACGTTGACAATAACCATCACTTTGTTAGATATTTGGGCCAAGAGAACGGCCGTAAAGACGACTGATGCATAACGTTCAACAAGAAAATGATTGTTGCTTGTCGCTGGAAATGTTTAACGGCGACCTGCCACAGCGTCATGCAAATGCGCACAAAGGCACTTTTGGCAGTGTTGCTGTAATCGGTGGAGCTACCGGCATGGTCGGGTCGGTTTTGTTGGCCGCGCGCGCGGCACTGCACAGCGGAGCTGGCCGCATATATGTGGCACTGTTAAGTGAAAACGCCCCCGCAGTTGATTTTATACAGCCAGAAATCATGCTACGCGCTTTAGACGACATTGTGCAATTACCACAATTAAATTGCCTAGTGATTGGCCCCGGTTTAGGTCAGTCAATGGTGGCGATTAAGCAACTTGAATATTGGGTGAATCAAAGTGTTCCAATTTTGCTTGATGCAGACGCGCTCAATCTTATTGCTAGTCAGCCACATTTAGCGAGCGCAGTAGCTAGCCGCACTTCACCAACAGTGATGACCCCACATGCGGGTGAAGCAGGGCGTTTGCTGGCTTTCAGCACTGAGGCGGTGACGCAAAATCGGCTAGAAAGCGCAATAATACTTGCCGAAAAGTTTAACGCGATATGTGTACTTAAAGGCGCGGGTACGCTCATTGTGCAAGACAAGCATCATTACTTTATCAACACCACTGGTAACGTCGGGCTGGCAAGTGGCGGCACAGGAGACGTATTAAGTGGCATCATTGGCAGTTTAATGGCGCAGGGCCTCGCGGCAATCAATGCTGCAAAACTTGGTGTTTTTGTGCATGGTGCGGCGGCTGATGCGCTGGTAAAAAAAGGGATTGGCCCTATTGGGTTAACAGCCTCAGAAGTTATTTTGGAAGTGCGTCATCAGCTAAATCAATTGCACAAAAACGTAGCATAACTTTTTAGATGCTCTGGAAGCCTTTATTTACAAGGCTCACAGAGCATTTATTTTTTCACGTAGATTTTCTTTGTTGATTTGAATAAAAATAGCTAGGTTAATTCTACAGTTTCAAGATACTCAGCGACTTCAACATTCCAGCGTAATTGCTCTTCAATATGCAAGCGCATGGCATCCGCCGCAACGGGTTCGCCGTGAACCAAAAAGGTCTTTTTCGGTGGGTTTTCAAAACCGTTTAGCCAAGTAATGATTTCTGAATAATCTGCATGGGCGGATAAGTTAGAAACATATTCCACTTGTGCGCGTACTGGTACGTATTCGCCATGAATTTTAATACTTTCAGCGCCATCAAGCATGGCCGCGCCGCGTGTGCCGGCTGCCTGAAAACCAACAAAAAGAACGGTGTTTTTAGGGTCTGGCGCGAACGCTTTTAAATGATGTACTACGCGCCCGCCAGAGGCCATGCCACTTGCAGATAAGATTATCATTGGCCCTTTTGAAGTGTTGAGTCGTTTAGATTCATCTACACTATTAACAATGTGGGCGGTGTGACAGAGCGCCTGGCTTTGCTCATGCGTTAAGCGATGTTCATCTTTAAAGTGATTAAATATGGCGGTGGCATCAACTGCCATGGGGCTATTGAGGTAAACAGGCGTGTCCTTGGCGATGGCATTAGATGCTTTAAGTAGGTGAATGTAATACAGCAACTCTTGCGCGCGGCCCACGGCAAAAACGGGAATGATGACAACGCCTTTGCGTTTGACGGTTTGGTTGATAATTTCAGCGAGTTTAATTTTGGGGTCTGATTTGTCGTGCAGGCGATTACCATAAGTGGATTCCAGCACTAAATAGTCAGCTTGTTGGATGATTGCAGGGGCTTTCATCAAAATGTCGTGTGGTCGCCCAATGTCACCAGAAAAAACAATTGACGTTTTTTGGTTGTGAATGCGCACAAAAGCTGAGCCCAATATGTGCCCATTTGGATATAGCTTTGCGAATAAGCCGTCACCTAAATCAATGTCTTGCTCGTACGGCACAGGTGTTAGTAGTGCTATGGCTTTTTGAGCATCTTCCTGTGTATAAAGCGGCAGCGCGGGGGTATGTTTAGAAAATCCTCCTTTATTGGCGTATCTCGCTTCTTCTTCCTGCAAATAAGCTGCGTCTAAAAGTAAGACTTCGCACAGGTCACGTGTGGCTTCGGTGCAATACACTTTGCCAGAAAAGCCGTTTTTAACTAACAATGGTAAATAGCCACTGTGGTCAATGTGCGCGTGGGTCAAGATGACTGTTTGGATTTCTTGCGGGTTAATTGGCAATGCGGCCCAGTTTCTCAGCCGTAATTGTTTAAGCCCTTGAAATAAGCCACAGTCTATTAAAACGCGCTTTTCGTCCCCTTGGGATGATTCACTTGTTAAGAGATATTTAGAGCCTGTTACCGTGCCTGTAGCGCCTAGAAACGTGATTTTCATTTGCAATCTCCCGAGCTGGATTGGTCTTCTTGGTATTCTTTATTGAGCGCTACGCGTATTGCTTCCAGTTTTGCTTCATAGTTGTCAGCTTCGCCGTATTCTAGAAAGTGCGCATAACGGCTATGTGTGCCTAAAATTTTGCGTGCGTGTTTAATGGGGCAGAAATATTGCTCAGTTCGCGCCACAATTTCACTAATGTAGGCAATCATGCCTGTGCCGTAGGCGCAGTAAGTGCAATGAAACTTTTCAATAAAATTAAGATAATTGAGCTGCTGACGGTCAAAAATAATGTAGTCAGAACGTTTTACTTTTTTAATCCCGTAGATTGGAAAGCAGGTGAGTTGATAAAAGGTGATAAATAAATCCGTGATGAGTAAAGGCACAATCATTGAATAAATAATGGGCCCCGTAATTAAGTTTTGTGGCCTATCGGTGATGAGCCAGCGAAAGAAATTTCGTTTTAGCCGACGATGCGTTTCTTTGATGGATTGTTCAAACTCAACGCGTTTACCTTTAATTTGAAAAAATATACTGGATTGTTGTTCGTTAAGGGCTGTGCGAAGCTCATCTTCGAGCGAGGTGATTTGGGCTAACAGTTGCTGAATACGGTCGTTCATCGGTGCTCCAGTTTTTATGGCACATTATTATTTAACGCACAGACGCCGATGCTTACTCTTTTGAGGTGAGAGTAAGCACTCACATGGTAAGTTTACCAGGTTCTAATTCGACCAACGTCCATGTGCACAAAATTTGAACCCGGGTAATAGCCGACACCGCCTCCTTGCAACGCAATTGCAGCTTCTCTCACATGTTTTAAAGGCGTGCCTTCAATGCGAATATCAATGGCTTTACCTTGCATGTGCAAACTGCGTTTGGCGACGCCGCCAGAATTAGCGGCTAAGTTTGCATTGGTTTTGGGTGAGCGGTAGCCTGAAATAATTTGGAATGGTTGATTGGTACCGAGTGTGCTACGTAAGCTATGAAGCAAATCTAGTAGTTGCGGGTCCATTGGCAACACTTCATCTGTACGAAAATCGCGTAAAATGTGGTCAATGCCAGCCAGTGCATCTGGAATGTAGCCACCTTCAGACCAATATTCGGCTTTGAGATTTTCGCCAGTGTGTAGATTATAAAAAGCCAACTCGCGAACGATAGTATCTTTGGCATCTTGTGGCTTGAAAGTAGCAAGCGCAGGGCGACTGCTAAGGCCTGCCAAAGCGAGCGCCATGCTACTTTTCAGTAGATTGCGGCGTGTTTTGCAAATTTCATTTTTCATGGTTTGGTACCTCTTTATTAACTTAGCTAATATTCGCGCGTGACATCTCTTGCAATGCCGTCGCGCGCTTCTAGCACATGCTTTGCGCGCTCCCAGTCAATGCGCTCTGCTAACATGGCGTCATTTGCCATTTGTTCAAGTGCCTTTAGTGAAGCATCCAGCTTGCGATACGCACGCTGGTTTTTATAAATGTTTTGATGAGCCTCAACAAAAATTCTACCCTCAGATTCTGCTAAAAGCAAAGGGGCATAAATAATATTGCCTGTGGCTTCTGGTTCAATCTGGTTAAACAAAACTTCAATATCATCTGGATGCAAACGGATGCAGCCGTGACTTTGAAAGCGATAAATACTGGCAGGTGCCGTGGTGCCATGAATGCCGATACCAGACAGGCTTAAACCCAGCCAATATTTACCCAGCGGATTATTTGGGCCGGGCGGTACATGCGTTTTCACGGCTTTACCTTCACGTCGCATTTCTTCTTGAATCGATATCGGCACAATCCAAGTTTTATTGGCTATTTTGTTCTTAACTTTAAATTCCCCTGTAGGTGTTGGCCAAGTGGGCTTGCCCAACGCCACAGGATAGGTCAGATTCAATAGCCCATCTTGATAAAAATAAAGCATGCGCTGCGGCAGGTTGATCAGTAAATCCAGCCCCTGAGCATCGGGCACGATATGCCGATTATCGATTTGCAAGGTTTGCTCGGGTGTTAGTGCTGCATTTGGCTTTAAGCCATTTTCCCGCGCTAACACCGCGCTTGATATACCAAAACGTGCGCTAATTTTAGTGAGTGTATCACCAGCCTGCACTGTATACTCAAATACGTTGCCACTTAACTGCCAAGATGCAGACTGGGCGAACGGAAGTGTGGTACTTGTCAGGCAACTGGCAAATATTAACCAGCGCGCCCATTGCAACCAGTTTACATGTTGTTTATCGCTTAAAAAACCCATTGATTAATATCACCAGTTTAACAGTTAATCGACAGTATACCTCTACGTGCTAGCACGCATTCTTAAATGTGGAATGAATGTTTATATTGGAACAATAAGCTTTTATTGGTTCAAATTGAAAAAAAGTATAGGAGATACTATGACCGCAATCAACAAGCAACACATTGCCACACTTAAACTTGCGATGGAATCTGAGTTAGCGCGATTGTTGCATGAAGTAAAAGATGAGATGGACCCAGCACTCAGGCCGAGTTTTGCCGATGTGAGCGGCGAAGTGACTGATTCTGGAGATGAATCTATTGCGGAATCTGTGGTGGATTTGGACAACGCCATGATTGGTTTGCATCTGCAAAAAGTGAATGATTTATATGCTGCACTCGATAGAATACAGGCCGGTGTTTATGGCATTTGTGGTGACTGTGGTGAATCGGTCAGTGTAGAGCGATTAACAGCCTACCCGACAGCTAAACGCTGTATTAACTGTCAAACAGTGCGTGAAAAAAGAGCATAAATGCTATTTATATCAAATCAAAAAAACACGAAAAAATCGGGCTGAAATATGTAATTTATATTGCCACTTTCACATGAGAAAAATTTAATGCCCTGCGAGCCTTTATTTATAAGGCTCGCAGGGCAGCGAAAAAGGTTGGCAATGAATTGGCGCTGTAAATGTAAAATCTAGCGCGTCCAATACACCCGAACCAAATTTTCTCCAGGGGTATGTTCTACTTTTAATTCACCTTGATAGGCGTGGTGGATTGCTTCACCGATACCGCGGGCTAGATGCGTATCCGTTGTTGTGACTAGCAATGCCCCAGCTTGATTTTCTAATGCAATGATACGCTTTAGTGGGTGCTCTGAGCGCTCATGTTCAGCATGATGTTGAATTAAGCGCCTTATTTCTTCACTATGGCTGTCAAAAAATGGGCCTTTCAATGTCACGTAACCCGCAGGTGCGTTGTCATTCATGCGGTGACAAGCTGGGCATGTGACATGGTCGGCATCGGTAGGCGCATTTATCCATTGCCATCGCCCTTCATGATAAACCGCACCGCATTGCCCACAGACCGCAGGCTCTGCTAATTTACCCTTGCTTTTATAAGCGTCCGCATCTTGCTCAAAACCTGGGCGATTAAAGTTACCGGGATTGTGGGTTGAAGATGTTTTGTTGATAGTCATGGTATATTTCCTTTCGTGTGTAGTTAATATGCTTTTTAAAATGCGTTTGCAGAGGCCAGTCCCTAGCGCCGTTTCGTTGCTTCGTTTTTTTGTTCGCGAACCACTAACTTACTGAACGCACCAAGCTCTTTGCCGAGTAGTAGCAGTAGGTCGTCCAAAGTGATGATGCCGAGCAGACTGCCTTCATCGCCTACGACTGGCAGGCGCCGTATGCCTTTGCTTGACATCAATGTAATGGCCTCTAAAACACCTGAGTTTTCTTTTATGGTTATCAGGCCATGCACCATGATATCGCCGGCAGTAATCACCGCGCTATCGAGCTCCGTGGCCACCACTTCCACTACGACATCACGGTCAGTGACAATGCCAACCGGTACGGTTTTATCTTTGTGGTTTTCAATCACCACCACATCACCGACATGATATTGACGCATGAGCGAGGCCACATGCAGTATGGTGGCATCACGTTGCACGGTAATGACTTCACGATTACAAATTGCACTTATGGTCATGAGGTTTCTCCTTTTATTGTTATCGGGTTTGTTAAATACCAGCGTCGAGCTAAGCGTTCAATTTCCGCTTCTTCATCGGCTGGAATAATTAAGATAGGTTTCGATGTAAGGGTGTTGAGGAAGGTCAGGTTGAGTGCATTTGCGTCGGTATTTAAATGAAAGCCAAGAAACGCTAACGGCTCACAAATCAATGCGCGAACCAGCGCGGCGTGTTCGCCGATGCCGCCGGTAAATACTAGTGCATCAATGCCGCCCACCTTGGCAGCATATCCACCAATTGCGGCACGTACTTGCCGTGCAAAATAGGCCACTGCGAACTTGGCACTTTCGCTTTCACTTTCAATAAGCGTCTGCATATCACTGCTTTCACCATCAGATAGCGCAATTAAGCCCATTTGGTGATACACAAGCTTAGATAATTCCGCGGCATCAAATTGTTTGCTGAGTTCTAACATGACACCTGGGTCGATTTCACCACTGCGCGTCCCCATCGGAATGCCGCCCGCTGTGCTGTAGCCCATGCTGGTATCAACAGAAACAAGATTTTCCAGTAGACATAAACTGGCGCCATGACCCAAATGCGCAATGACGATACGTCCATTTGCAGTCTCGCCCAAGAGCAGAGATAGCTGCCGCGCAACATGCGCATAATTGATGCCATGAAAACCAAAACGCCGTATTTTGAGTGACTGTGGAATCGGTAAGCGGTACGCAATTTCTGGTAGCGTGCTGTGAAAGCTGGTATCAAAGCAGGCAATTTGCGGGCAAGTAAACTGCTTGGCACATAAATCTACCCCCAGTAAATTACTGGCAAGATGCAGAGGTGCTAATGGAGTCAGGTTTTCAAGCCGAGCGCGTTCTGCCTCATCTATCAGTCTAGCCGCGTCCGCGACTTCGCCACCATGCACAAACCGATGCCCGATAATATCGGGTTGGATGTTTGCCAAATCTTCTAGCAATGCTTTAAAAGCGTTGGCATAATTTTTTGCTTGATTGCTATCAAGATGTTTGTAATGAAAGTTCTTTCGTTCACTACCAGCCTGAAACAAGCTCGCTTTCAAGCTAGATGAACCGCTGTTGATGGTTAGTATGGTAAGTTCGGCCATGTCCAAGCGTCTTCTTCGGGTAAATCTACCCCATATTCATATGCATAACTACAGCATTCTATTTGTCTATTGCGTAACTTTTCTTGCACATGCGCGCCTATCGTTTGCAATGCGGGGATGCGATTAATCGCAGCAATTGCTAAGCTAAAACGGTCAATTTCATTTTGAATGGCGAGTTCTAAAGGTGTATTGATGCTGCCCTTTTCTTTATAGCCACGCACATGCAAGTTGTCATGATTGGTACGACGATACGTTAGCCGATGAATGAGATACGGGTAACCATGGAAGTTAAAAATAATCGGTTTATCTGTTGTGAATAAACTATCAAAATCTCGGTCAGAAAGGCCATGCGGGTGCTCATTTTGGGGGGTTAATTTGTACAAATCCACCACATTGATAAATCGAATTTTTAGCTCCGGAAAATACTCGCGTAATAGCGCAGTGGCTGCCAGTGCCTCTTTGGTTGGAATGTCCCCAGCGCACGCCATGATTAAATCTGGCTCAAGTCCTGCATCGTTACTCGCCCACTCCCAAATGCCCAAGCCTTTTGTACAATGCTGGATGGCGGCATCCATATCTAAATATTGCAGGTGTTTTTGTTTGTCGCAAACAATGACGTTGATATAGTCGGTGCTATTAAGGCAATGGTTTGCCACCGTAAGCAAGCAATTCACATCGGGCGGCAAATAAATACGCGTGATTTCAGGGCTTTTATTCACAACAATATCAAGAAAGCCAGGGTCTTGATGCGTGAACCCATTGTGATCTTGCCGCCAAACAGTAGAAGTGATGAGCAAGTTAAGCGATGAAACTGGCGCACGCCAGGCAACCGCTTTTGACATGGCCAACCATTTGGCATGCTGGTTGAACATCGAATCAATGACATGTACAAAAGATTCATAGGTCGAGAAAAAACCATGTCGCCCGGTAAGCAAGTAGCCCTCTAACCAGCCTTCAACAGTGTGCTCAGAAAGTATTTCCATCACACGACCATCAGGGGACAACTCTCCACCATCTGCATCTTCTGGCAGATAGCCATTGACCCAAGTTTTTTTACTCACCTCATAAACGTCATCCAGTTTATTGGAGCTATTTTCATCCGGGCCGAATACGCGAAAGTTCTGGCTGTTTCGTTGCATGATGTCACGCAGGAACTTGCCTAGCGGCTTGGTATTCGGGGCTGAAATTTTCCCATGAGCGTCTAAGGCTAATGCATGGTCTTTAAAATCAGGCATGCGTAAGGCTTTACGAATGAGACCACCATTGGCTTGTGGGTTGGCGCTCATCCGCTGGTTACCGGATGGCGCGAGCGCCTTGAGTGAAGGTATAAGTCGCCCATTATCGTCAAATAACTCTTCGGGTTGATAGCTGCGTAGCCAGTTTTCTAACTGCGCTAGGTGTTTTGAATCTTCTTTCACCTTACCTAAAGGCACTTGATGCGCGCGCCAAAACCCTTCCACTTTGTGACCATCCACTTCTTTTGGGCCAGTCCAGCCTTTTGGGCTGCGCAACACAATCATTGGCCAGCTAGGACGCGTAGCGCTATTATTTTCCCTCGCATTTTTTTGAATGCGCCTGATTTCATTGACGCATGTTTCTAGCGTGCTGGCCATTATTTTGTGCATCGTGAGGGGGTCGTCGCCCTCAACAAAATAGGGTTCCCAGCCATAGCCCTTAAACAGACTTTCAAGTTCTGCATGCGGAATGCGCGAGAGAATCGTGGGGTTGTTGATTTTATAACCGTTGAGGTGCAGGATGGGTAACACAGCGCCGTCATGAATAGGGTTTAAAAATTTATTTGAGTGCCAAGAAGTCGCAAGCGGGCCTGTTTCTGATTCGCCATCCCCTACAACAACAGTCACCAATAAATCGGGATTATCGAAAGCCGCCCCAAAAGCATGTGAAATGCTGTAACCCAACTCACCCCCTTCATGAATTGAGCCCGGCATTTCTGGCGTGCAGTGGCTACCGATGCCGCCGGGGAATGAAAACTCTTTAAAAAACTGGCGTAATCCCTCTTCATCTTCGCCTTTGTTTGGATAAACCTCGCTGTAGGTGCCTTCTAAATAAATGGGTGCTAGTACACCAGGTGCACCGTGGCCAGGGCCTGCAAGAAAAATAGCATTCAGACCATATTTTTTAATTAAACGATTGATGTGAATATAAGCAAAACTTAGCCCTGGACTTGAACCCCAATGCCCAAGCAGGCGCTGTTTAATATGTTCAGGCTTGAGCGGTAATTTTAATAGTGGATTATCGCGCAGGTATATCATGCCAGCCGCCAGGTAATTACATGCGCGCCAGTAGGCATTGATTTGTTGAAGTTCATGCGCTGATAGCAGCTGTTGTTCTGCATGCTCGATACTGCTTTTTGAACGGCTCATTTTCCCACCTGTAAAAACGCTAAAAGTGATTATTTATCTGATTCAGCCGCATGCATATGCTTAACCAGCAAGACAGGTACTGAACTTTTGCGTATGACGGTTTCAGCATCACTGCCTAGCACTAGACGTTCGACGCCTCTAAGGCCGTGCGTTCCCATCACAATTAAATCAGCAGGCCACGCATTTGCTTCATCTAAAATCAGTTTTGAAACGCGGTGACCAAAAGTCTCTACCATTTTAGTCTCGGTTTTAACACCTACGTTGGCGGCTTCAGTCTCTGCACTTTTAAGTACCTTGTGTCCATTTTTGCGTAATATATCGTCGATATACACCACATTGAAGTCACCTGTGGCATCGGCGATTGGAAAATAAAGGTCAATTACATTGATAAAACGCAACGTTGCTTGCTGGTTTTTAGCCAGTTTTATCGCCTCTATCATGCCGCAGTTTGAAGTGGCGCTGCCATCCACTGGGCAAAGTATGTGTTCGTACATTTTTTATCCTTTCGACTGAATTAACTTTATTCTATTGAGCCGTGATGTTTAATTTACGGGCCAGTTACCTCTGAAATATTGGCAAGTATCAGCGGGCTTTTTCGTTTTGACGGGGTAATTTCATCATCGGGATAGCCTACAACAATAGGGGCTACAACGGTATAGTCGGCCGGAATGGCTAACATTGACCGCACTTTAGCGATGCTAAAGGCAGGCATGGCGCTGCCAATAATACATGTGCCAAGGCCCATCGCGCAGGCTGCTAACATTAGGTTTTCGGCGGCCAGCCAACAATCAGCCTCAACAAAAGGAACGGCAGCTTTACCGCAAATAAGAATAAGTGTGTTGGCGTTATAAAAAATGTTGAAATCTGTTTGGTTGAAGTCTTCTAATTTCTGGTTGTTGTGCAATGCTTGTTGTTTTATTTGCTCCAAAAAAATTGGCCTAGCTATTGCGGAAAGTTGCAAGAGCAAATTTATATCTTGCACAATAATAAAGCCCCACGGCTCTTGATGCATGGCGGTTGGCGCCCTCACTGCTGCTTCAAGCAGGGTGCGGAGGATGGTTTGATCGACCACGCGCGCTTTGTATTGCCTGACAGAGCGCCTTGCAAGTATCGTTTCAAAAATATTCATATCAACCTTAGGGGCTAGCATCATAGATTGCCCTTTTCAATATAGGCCTAGTAACAGTGCAACCACAGTAGCAAGAATATGCGCCCTAAGAAATCCGCGCGAACACGTATAGTTTGCGGGAGATTCTTTTTGAAGAAAATGAGGTGCGTTGGCTTTGAGAGGGGTATTTGGCTGAGTAGTTTGTCGCCAAAATGTTGGGGCTATATTCGTTGTGCCTAAGGTTTTAGTTTCAACTGAACCATCGGCGCAACGATTATTTAAAAGCGTTATTTACGATTCGGCAGCATTCTAACGAGCGTATTGTCTTTTACAACATAGTGATGAAATAAGGCCGCCACGGCATGTATGCCTATCAGGTAATAGCCAACGGTGCCGATTGTTTGGTGAATCTCTTTGAGCCATTTGCCAGTTTCTTTATTTTCGGCAATCATGGCGGGCAACTCTAAACCAAAAAACGGAATTGGTTTTCCGGCAGCGCTTAACAATGCCCAGCCTAACAGCGGCATCACAATCATCAACGCATAAAGCGCCAAATGCACAAGTTTTGCCAGCACCATTTGCCAGCCTGGCGGATTAGGCACAATGCTGGGCGTGGCGCTGGTAACTCTGGCAAACAAGCGCAGCCAAACCAGCACAAACACGGATAAGCCCAGCATAAAGTGCCAAGTTTTAAGTGCCTCGCGCGGGTCACTGCCTTTGGGGTACAGTTCGCGCAATTCAATGCAGGCGTAGACAGCAATGAACAGCAGTAGCATCAACCAATGTAGTGCGATAGTCAGTGTGCTGTAACGGCTGGTGGGTTGGGTTGCATTCATGATTGCCTCCCTAGGCATTGATTGAAATAATTATTTTTCTGCTTGTAGCATTTAGATATTACGCTTAAACGGACTTTTTGCCTAAAAACCACAGCCAGATATATCCAATAACTCCGGCGAATAGCGAAGCTAACAAAACGCCAGTTTTGGCCATGAGCAAGTTTTCTGGCTGCCCCATAAAACCAAGTTCTGCGATAAAAATTGACATGGTAAAACCAATGCCACCCAGAATAGAAACAGCCGCAATTTGGCTAAAACGTGTGCCTGTGGGTAGCTGGCCAATGCCAAATTTTAGTGCCAGCCAACACGCACCTGTAATGCCAATAAATTTACCAAAAAACAAACCAAACGCAACGCCGAGCATCACTGGATGTGTCAGCGTGTCACTTAGCGAATTGAATTGAATTGGTATGCCCGCGTTAAAAATAGCAAAAATCGGAATCACGATAAACGCCACTGGTAGGTGCCAAATATGTTCTAAACGTTGTAAGGGAGTTTGTACGCCATTGACGCTTTCTTCTAAGTTTTGTACCACCGTATAAAGTTTTTTATTTGTTAAAGGGCTATCATCTTTTTTTCTGCTAGCAATGTAGCGGTCAATCAATTCATTAATGCGGTCCGCGAATAAGTTGGGGTCATATTTTGATCTTGCTGGCACGCTGAATGCACCTAGCACCCCCGCAAGCGTTGCGTGTACGCCAGATTGAAGCAAGGCGTACCAAAGAATGACCGCAATCACAAAATAAGGTATCGCATTACGGATTCCTGCAAAGTTAAAGGTTAACAGCACCGCGAAAAAAGCAGCGGATACTGCCAGCCAAAATAGTGACAATTCGTTGGTGTAAAAGAGCGCAATGACTAACACTGCCCCTAAATCATCTGCAATGGCGAGGGCCACTAAAAAAGTAATCAACGCTTTTGGCACGCGGTTAGCAAGCAAGGCCAACGCACCTACCGCAAAGGCAATGTCGGTTGCCATGGGTATACCCCAGCCATGCATAGCCGCACCTTCATGATTAAAGGCTATGTAAATAAGTGCAGGCACCACCATGCCGCCAATGGCTGCGACAATAGGTAATGCTGCTTGTCGTATGTCTGATAATTCTCCCGCCATAATTTCGCGTTTAAGCTCCATCCCGACAACAAAGAAAAACAGCGCCATTAAAGCATCGTTCACCCAGTGATGCAGGCTCATATCGATGCCCCAGTCGCCAATGGCTACTTTGACGGGCGTGTGGATGAAGTGCTGATACGCTTCAGCCAAACTGCCATTTGCTAAAAACAGCGCAATAATCGCAGCACCCATCAGCAGCAAACCGCTGGTGGTTTGGTGATGAATAAATTCTTCAAAGGGGGTTAACACGCGTTTAAATGCGCGCTCCCATGGTGCGTAAAGGATGTCTTTTTCTGATGATTTATTGGCCATGCAAATTTTTTCTGGTGAGGCGATGCGTTAGCTTAAAACATATCACAAATTTGGCGCGTTTTTTTTGTATTTTTGCAACGCATCAATGCGATGATTTATGCTAATTTTAACACTAACCTTTTTCGATGCTCTGGAAGCCTTGTAAATAAAGGCTTCCAGAGCATAAATTTTTTCTCGTGCGCATAGATGATACATTTTTTGCAATTATTAGGCTAATTTAGTATTGGTAACCACAATCACATCGCACGTTGCTACCTGGGAAACATCTTTGCTGACGCTACCTAATAGCCATTCTTGAAAACCGCTCATGCCATGCCGGCCAATCACAATCAGGTCGGCAGGTAATTCGGTAGCGCGCACGCAGATTCCAGATGCTGGGTAGCCAGTCACGACTTTACTTGTAACACGATTGTCACTTAGTTTCGCCAGTATTTTATCAAGCTGTTTGCCCACTTCCATGAGCGCACTATTTTGGTATAGATGAAGTTTTTCATCATCAAGGCCTATTTGACGCATACGAGCTTCCTGTGTCACGTCAAAGACATGTAGTGTTTCGACAGTAGCTTCTGGCGCCAAAGTGCAGGCGATTGTTGGAACCGCTCTCGATCCTTCTGAAAAATCAACGGCAGCAATTACCTGTTGATAGGGTGAAACTTTCTTGTTTTTAACAATCAGTACTGGGCAGTTAGCTGACCTTAGTAAGCGTGTAGCCGTGGAACCTAATAGTAGGTTAAGGATAGCATTTTCATGCTGCCCTCTCGCGCCCGCCACAATCAGGCAGCCTGCTTTGCTTGCGGCGTAGCTTGCGATTTCTGCGTGAGCAAGACCAATTCGCGTCGCTATTTCTATTGGTATATCGAAGTCTTTTTTGAGATTGTCAGCAATAACGCTTAGTTGACTGATGTTAGTTGATTGTTGCATGTGTGCAATTTGCTTTTGAGACCCAAAAGACAACTCTGTTCCCACATATAAATCTAAGGGATGTGCTACGTGAATAAGGCTCAAATTTGCGTTGAGTTGTTTTGCAATGAGTGCGGCACGATAAACGGCTCGTTCGGCGGCAGGCGAAAAATCGGTGGCGGCAACAATGTGAGAAATAGCTTGCATGACGTTCTCCTGATAATTGAAGTATATTTTTTTTTTAAATATGATGACTATGAGGTAAATACTAAAAGGTCATATCAATGATGAGTGGCAATCCGCGCTTTTGTTTCACGGTACAACCAACCTTGCCGTATCAACCATTTTTCAATTTCTACTGCAATAAATACAACACTAGATAAAACAAGACAAAGAGCAAGCTCGTGCATACTCAGCGGTTCGGTTTTAAAAATGGCGTTAAATGCAGGCACGTATATGGTTGCCATTTGTAACATAAACGTCACAGCAACGGTGATTACCAATGGCATGTTCGAGAAAATGCCGATGCTAAATAGCGACTCTTTTTCAGAGCGTATTGCCATGACATGCGCTAATTGAGATAACGTTAACACAGTAAATGCCATGGTTTGCCAGTGAGAAGACCCTGTGTGGTATGCCCATGCCTGTACAAATAGGGTTAGCCCCGCCATGAGCAGACCTACCCAAATGACGTGCTGCCACATCCCATGTGCAAACAAGCTTTCTTGTGGTGCGCGTGGCGGACGGCGCATTACACCGCGTTCGGCAGGTTCGGCGGTCAGCGCCAAAGCCGGTAAGCCGTCAGTGACCAGATTAATCCACAATATATGGGTTGGTAGCAATGGGATTGGCAACCCTAAAAAAGGCGCCAAGAAAATCGTCAATACTTCTGCCGAGTTTGTGGTGACTGCGTAGCGAACAAATTTACGAATATTGTCATACAGGCGCCTACCGTAGCGGACAGCATTGACTATTGTGGCAAAGTTATCGTCTAACAACACCATGCGCGATGCTTCACGTGCGACATCGGTGCCGCCCTTGCCCATGGCAATGCCAATGTCTGCGGCTTTAAGTGCTGGCGCATCGTTGACACCATCGCCTGTCATGGCGACAATCTCGCCTTTATCTTGCAGCGCGCGTACGATTTTAATTTTTTGGGCTGGGTCCACGCGCGCATAAACGCGTACGCGTTCAACTTCAGCTTTAAATGTTTTTTCATCTAAACTGGCCAAATCGGCGCCAGTCATTACTCTGCCATCGCTATCAGCCAATATACCAAGTTGATGCGCGATGGCACGCGCGGTGGCAGGGTGGTCTCCCGTAATCATCACAGGCGTAATGCCGGCGGATTTGCATAATGAAACCGCCTCTTTTGCCTCGCTACGTGGCGGGTCAATCAAGCCGATTAGCCCAATAAACACCAGGTTTTGTTCCAACTCATCAGGCTGCTGGCTGTCAGGCAGTGCAGGCCAATGACGATAGGCAAACGCAAGCACGCGTAGTCCATTGGCTGCCATTGCTTCAGCCTGTTGCAGCAATGCTAATTGGTCTATGGCTTGCTCACCACTTGAAGTGAGTGCGCGCGTACATTGTGATATCAGCGCCTCTGGCGACCCTTTAGTGTAAGCAATCACGCTATCCGCTGTCTGATGAAAAGTAGTCATACGCTTACGCTCAGAATCAAACGCGAGCTCTTTTAGCCTTGGATAATTTTGTTCTAATATCACTTTGTCCCAGTCGGCTTCTTTGGCAGCACGCAAAAAAGCAGCTTCTGTCGGCTCGCCTTGTATTTTTCCGAGGCTATCAAGATGCGCGTCATTACTCAATGCTAACGCCTGAAACAAGGTAAGCCACGGCTTATCTTTGTTTTCAATCAAAGATTCGTGTTCAATCAAAGTGTTCTTATTCTGCCATGTGCTACAAAGCGCGCCATCTACATACAAGGTGGTTACATGCATTTTATTCTGCGTCAGTGTGCCAGTTTTATCAGAGCAGATAAAAGTCACTGAGCCTAACGTTTCAACGGCTGGCAAGCTTTGAATCAAGGCATGCTGCTTGACCATTTTATGCGCGCCAAGCGCGAGTGAAATCGTCACCACGGCCGGCAATGCCGATGGAATGGCCGCTACAGCCAAACTCACTGCTGTCATAAACATCAGCAATAAGGGCTCGCCTCGGGTAATACCAATGACAAACACCAGTACGCAAATCGTCAGCGCAGCAAGTGATATCCACTTACCAAAGCCAGCCAAGCGTTTTTGTAATGGCGTTTTGCTGTCGTCACCTTCGCTTAGTAATCTGGCGATTTTACCCAATTCACTTTGCATGCCCGTGGCGATGACTAAGCCACGTCCGCGTCCGTAAGTCACAACTGTACCTTTGTAAGCTAGGCAGGTTTTGTCGCCCAAAGGAGCATCCACTACAGATAGGGGATGAATTTGTTTTTCAACCGCGACTGATTCACCAGTCAGCGCTGATTCATCAATTCTGAGTTGTGCCGCCTCAATCAGTCTGAAATCGGCTGGCACCACGTTGCCAGCTTCCAGCAGTACAACATCGCCTGGCACCAGTTCGGATGCGTTAATGGTCTTTACTTGGCCATCGCGTAGCACACGTGCGCTTGCTTCAGACATGCGCTTGAGAGCTGCCATTGCGCGCTCTGCACGAAACTCTTGGATAAAACCAACAATCGCATTCAGAATCACAATCACGATGATAAATAAAGTATCGCCAACATCGCCCAAAAATCCTGAAATGATGGCCGCAACAATGAGCACCATAATCATGAATTCGGTAAATTGATCGAGCAGCATGCGCCAAGGTGAACGCCTGCGCTTTTCTTGCAGGGCATTAGGGCCGTGCCGTACGATTCGTTCTGCCACTTGTGTAGCGTTTAGGCCGGTTTGGTGATTCGTTTCAAGTTGCAGCGCCACTTCATCTGCTGATAGTGTGTGCCAATGGTGCAGAAGAATTTTCATATGATCAATAAACGGCGGTATTGCTTGAAAAAATCCAACTAAGTAATGGCGTCATGGTAAGTACCTGATATCTATTTTATTACCCATGCTGAAATTGTATCCATGTGTTAAGAATGTACAACAGAAACAGGCCCAGACTAATCCAAGTGAGTTTTAGTACAGCACGGTGCTGCGGGCGAAAAATAATTCCAACGATTACCAGCGCACTCATCATCACTGCAGTAAAGGCCGTCATGGCGTGACCGGCATCTACGCTGGCAAGTAAAGGGCCTTTGGTGTAAAACAAGTCATCTACCGCTAGGTAAATAATGTTAAACAAATTGCTGCCCAACAAGTTGGCAATCGCCATATCCAGCGCGCCGATACGTAATGCAGATATGGTAACCACGATTTCCGGTGCGGAGGTGACCGCAGCCACTAACAAAGTGCCAACGAAGCTTTGTCCCCAGCCCATCAGTTCGGCAATGTCTTTAGCTACGAAAGGCAGCCAGGAACCTGCTGCTACCACTGCCATTGCCGCCATTGCATAACCGGCGATTGCTTGACGCAATGTCACTTGCGGATAGCGTTCTGTCGAGGCTTCGGTATAGGCGTCCAGCGTGCGCCGCTCATAGCGGTGAACAGCACGGATGGCTACAAAATAAACTAGCACAAAAAATGGTGCATACAACCCAACGTGGCCGAGCGCGGGGCTTATACCAGCATGGTCGAGTAATAGGCTAAATCCTGCAAAAGCAATCATCAGTGCGCCCAGCGAGGCAGACAAAATATGCCCTTGTGCGGCGCGGCTGTATAGCGTTTCGCGCTGATATAGCGCATCTAGTATCACCAGAAAGCCAAGATTAAATACGGTGCTACCCAATGCGTTGCCGACTGCGATATTGGGGGCGTTGGCCAGTGAGACTGCGGAAATTCCAGTCGCCAATTCCGGCAAAGAAGTAGCGGTGGCTAGCAAGATGAGGCCTACCCAAGAGGCCGACATCCCCGTTTTTTCAGCAATGATGTCACCATAGCGTGAAAGGTAATAGCCTGCAAAACCAATGGTAATCAAACAGGTGAGAAATTGTAGCCAAAGAAACAATGGATTGACCTTACCTTATAGTGTTATTGCATACTGATCGTTCGCTTTGGTTTTTATCTGACATCAAAGCACTTATTTAGGGTTGATTTTACCGCCATCGAAATTTGCTTGCTACGCGTGTGAACACGTAGCTTCATCTTGCAAGACTTAAGTCATTAAATCACTTTCATGCACAATGCGAGCGAGGTCTAGCAAGTTTGTAGCCCCTGTTTTATGCATAATTTTAGATTTGTGAATTTCTACCGTGCGATGGCTAATGCCTAGTTCACGGGCAATATGCTTATTTGTATGGCCTTGCACAGCAAGTAGCATCACATCACGCTCTCTATCGGTAAGCTCAGCAAGTCGCGACAAGGCTTCTAGATGATGAGAGTTTTCCGATAACACCCGTTCAGACTTTAGTATTGCCGCTTTTACTGAGGCTAAAAGCTTTTCGCGTGTTACAGGTTTGGTAAGAAAGTCTACTGCGCCTGCTTTCATGGCCTGCACGCTCATTGGAATGTCGCCATGGCCGGTGAGGAAAATGACCGGTAATAATATGTGGCGTGCCAACATCGCTTTATGCAAATCCAGACCACTCATGCCAGGCATGCGAATATCAATGATGGCGCAGCCGCGGCACTCTGGCTGATAATGGGTTAAAAATGCTTCAGCGCTCTCATAAGTTTGTACAGCAACGTTGTCCAAATCAATCATCAGAGACAGCGCGTCACGAATAGCGGGGTCATCATCCACAATAAAAATCGTCGTGCTGTTGGCGTTCATAGGATTGTATTTTCCGAGTGTTTTAAAAGTTAATGAACCGATATTGCATATTTTATGGTGCAAAAGGTAATGTAAAGTGAAAAATAGCGCCTGATTCTACGTTAGGTTCCAGCCATAGCTGCCCACCGTTCGATTCGACTAAAGCACGGCTAATGGCAAGTCCCATTCCGATTCCTGTAGGCTTGGTGGTAAAAAAAGGCTCGAATATTCGCTTCACCGCTTCTGCGGGTATGCCTGGCCCACTATCCTGCACTGATACATGCCCCATATTAAGGTTTTTGTTCGTGCGTACCGTTACGGTAATGGTTGAGTTGTTGGTGCCAATGCTACGCATGGCTTCCACGGCATTACGAATTAAATTAACCAGTACTTTTTGTATTTGTATACGATTTGCTAATACCTGAGGCAAATTTTGCTCGAGTTCCAGTGCCGGTTGAAATTCTTTATAACCGTCAGATCTGGCAATATTCAGTGCATCTTTCACAAGCATATTTAAATCAAAGGGTGCAACCACAATGTTGCCAGCTTGCAAAAAGGCAAGTAATTCATGCAAACTGGTTCCTGCACGTTGCGCTTGGGCAACACAACCCTCAAGTGCACGCTTTAGTTTATCCGTGTTGAAATTAGCATCACTCAGTGCATGGAGGGCAACTTCACTGTAAGCTGAAATGGCAGCTAAGGGTTGATTTAGCTCGTGTGCAATCGCAGAGGCCGTTCTTGCTGCGACTTGTTGTTTAAATATAGATTCTGTTTCTGAACGTTGTTCTTGTAGTTTAGTTTCAAGCTTTTTACGTTCAGTAATGTCTTGTGCAATACCCACCAGTCTCGTGGCATGATTGTCCTCAAAGTGCATGCGCCCTGTCGTGGCAATCCAATGTTCTGTGCCATCTTTTGCATTAATGATGCGAAATTCAGCATTATATTCCCCTGTGCCATCGGGGTCGGTGGCTAAAATTAAGGCGGCTTGTCTGGTTTCACGGTCTTGAGGATGAATCGCTTCAATAAATTTTTCGTATGAAATTGTGCTGTCTGAATCTCCACCCCACAATTCGCGCATGCGCTCGTCCCAATGCACGATATTCTGCTTGGCATCAAAATCAAAAACCCCTAATCCAGCAGAACGCCTCGCCAGTTGTAAACGCTCTTCACTGATTCTTAACGCATCTTCAGCTTCACGGCGATGACCAGCCACATAAAAAGTAGTGAGTACGTAAACTTGGTCTTTAATAGTAACGGGACTCAAACTAATATCCACGGCAATTTTTTTGCCAGAACCCGTTAAAGCGAAAAGCGCTTTATCTTTGCCCATCGCGCGCTTTTCGGGCTTGTTAAAATAAGATTGGCGCTGATGTTGGTGATGATTGCGATAGCTGACAGGAATAAGTGCCTCAACTGCAAGGCCGCACATCGCTTCGGCAGAATACTCAAGTAGCGATAGCGCCGAGGCATTGGCTTGAAGAATAATGCCCGCATTGTTTACCAATAACATGGCATCTGCAGCGGCTTCAAAAATCGCTTCAAAACCCAGGTGTTTGATTAAATCTTTCAATGGATTTACAGCCTAATTATTTGGTTTATCGTGTTGGAATCTAGCAACGCAGTCTAGTAAAAAAGTTAAATGATGTCCAATCATTACAGATGCATTCTCCAGTTTTTGATATAAGGGCTTGCCCTTACGTGCTAGCCCGAATTTACGTAGAGGGTTTAGTCCAGTACATTGCAAGTGTCGATGGTGCTTAACTTGCAACGGCTAGTTGCACTAATCCCCCTAGATGAGTGCCGTCGACATTTTTTGGTGTAAGCGAGGAGAAATGCGATGCAACTTTCAAAAGTTACACAGCTTAACGCAAATAACCCAATTCCTGTGTATGGGGTTGAAGCCAAAGAAAAAAAACAAGTTAAAGCCAAGGCTGAAAGTAAGAAAACAGAAGTGGCGGTGGACGGTCAAGAGATGAGTTGTCGTGTGGCGATGTGCGCTTACTTTAAAGCGGAGGCGCGAGGTTTTGAGCCCGGCTATGAGTTAGAAGATTGGCTAGCGGCAGAGGCTGAGGTGGGGAAATGAGGTCCGCGCAATTGGTGCAGCTGCAAGGTCAAGTTAAGCGGCGTGGTAGTTTTGTGGCTGTAAGTGCTGAACATGCGAGCTTATGCCCAAGTGAGAAGATGACAGCTGTACTCACGCTGGATGAAAATGGCACCATTTTTGACTGTAACCAAGCGGCGGCAAAGTTGATTGATTGTGTACCGAGTAGGCTTAAATGGAAGCATATCTCCAAAGTGATTCCAGAGTTCGCGGAAACGGCTTTGGTGCAAGGCGGTATTGTTAACCCAAATCTGCGATTTTTATCGCATATCGGTTATCAATTTGAATTGGTGGGTTTAAACGGTGTACATATTGCTTGTGCGCTATTTTTTAATGAAGTTGAAGATTTTGGTCGGCATTGTTTAAGAATGATTATTCGACCAGTAACAGAAGAAAATCAACTTGTATTTGAGTGAAGTTGCAAAAAGGAAAAAAATGGTTCATTTGATTAAAAAGCGTTTTATTGTTACAGCAGCCGTGCTGTGTGGTTTTGTGTTACCTCAGTATGGTAGTGCTTCGGCCTTAATGCCGACGCAAGCGCAAAATGAAAGTGGCGTGACCTATATCACTGGCGGTATTGCTGAAGAAGCTGAGATGATGCGGAGTGTCGCTAAAAACTACACATTAGAAATGGCGTTTGTACAAAAGCTTAAACAACAAGAAGAATTTATCTCTGAAGTAACCGTTAAGCTCATCAACGCCAAAAAAGACGTTGTACTGGACACCATTACCAAAGGGCCTTATTTATATGTGAATGTGCCGTCTGGGCGTTACACAATTGTTGCCGAGTTTAATGGGGTAGAAAAACACCAGCAGGTCGTGGTCAATGCTAAAAAACATCAAAAAGTAGTATTTTGGTGGCCTATTACTGAGTTGCCGCAGCCGGAAGATCGTTCAGAGCCCATTGAATAAAAGTAGTTGAACTATAACGAGATTGAATAAAAGAAAACTAACAAAAGGAGAATAAAAATGGATTTGTCTAACAAAAATGCAAGTAAAGACCAATTGGTGAGTGATTTTAAAGTGGTGGTGGCTGATGCTGAAGCGCTGTTGAAAGCTACCGCGAGCCAAGGGGGTGAAAAAGTGGCGGAAGTGCGTGCAAAAGCAGAAAAATCACTCCATGCCGCAAAAATTGCCCTAGCTGAAGCGCAATCTGTGGTGGTTGAAAAATCAAAAGAAGCGGCAAAAGCCACTGATGTTTATGTGCATGACCATCCTTGGAAATCAATTGGTTTTGCTGCCAGCGTGGGCTTGGTGGTTGGCTTGCTTATTGGCCGTAAATAGTTTATTTGCTGACGAGGCGATTAAATGGCTGAGGACAGCAGGGGGTTGTTTGACTCGCTGACCGCGTTTGCAAGTACTTTAGTCAGTATTGCGCATACGCGGTTGGCGTTGTTATCGAATGATTTAGAAGAAGATCGCGCCCGTTTATTTTCGTTGGTTTTGCTCTATGTTGCCGCGATGTTTTTTATGATTGTGGGCGTGGTGCTCGCCATTATTTTAGTGGTCTACATCTTGTGGGAAAGTCATCGATTGTTGGCGCTTTCTTCTTTAGCAGGCCTATTTTTGCTGTTAGGCGTTGGCCTTTGCATCACTGCATTGCGAAAATCCAAAACAAAACCTAAATTGTTTTCATCAAGTTTGTCTGAGTTGGTTAAAGATAAAGATAGGCTAGATGCGCATGAATAAAAAGCTCAAAGCATTGGCTGATAGGCGTGAGCGATTACTTCGTGATTCTGATTTGCAGCGCGAGCAACTCGCCGGCGCTGTCAATGGATTACGCGCACCGCTTGCGTTGGTAGACCAAGGGGTGGCGTTGATTGGTTTTTTTAAGAAGCACCCAGTATTACTTGCAAGCAGCAGTGCGCTGATGTTCAAAGTATTGCGGCCAAGTCGGCTGGGAAAATGGCTAAGTCGCGGATTATTTGCTTGGCAGATGGCGCGTAAGCTACATTCTAAATTTTTGGCTTAGGGGCAAAGCGTTGGATATTGCGCCGGCTGGTCATCGCACTTGCTTATATCAAAGTGAGCAATTGGAGGCCGTATTGGATCAAATGGCTTGGCAAGCGGCAGGGTATTTGGCAGGAAAACAGCGCGTCATGATTGTTGGAATTTTACGACGCGGCGCGCCTTTAGCGCAAATGCTGCATAACAGGCTGGTGCGTAAGTTTGATATGGCGCATGTTGAATTGATGCACTTGCAAATTAAGCGCTATGCAGATGATTTAACTTTACTTCACCCAGAAACCCAGCTGACTGAAAACCCGATGCAGGCAACATTGAATCTCGCACATACTTCGGTGCTGGTGGTGGATGATGTGATGTATCACGGGCATTCCATGCTGCGTGCAGTGGAATATTTAGCCAGAAAGCAGGCGTTGGAAATTAGAACTGCGGTGCTGGTTGACCGCGGTGCGAATAAACTGCCTGTGCGGGTGGATATTACAGGCGTGAGACTGGATGTGGCACCGTCAGACATCATTGAGTGCAATGTGCCGCCTTACGAAACAAGTTTTAAAATTGACTTACTGAAGCCTAGTATCAAATAGGTACCTGAGTAATGTTTTATGACCGTGAAGATGCAGCCCGCCAGTTAGCTAAAAAACTAGAGCATTTGCGTGGCAAAAATCCGCTCGTGTTGGCGATTCCTCGAGGCGCTGTCAACATGGCGAAAATCATCGCCGACAAACTAAGTGGAGATTACGATGTTGTGCTGGTGCGTAAGTTACGCGCGCCCTATCAGCCGGAATTAGCCATTGGCTCAGTGGACGAAAGTGGTTGGACCTATATTGCAGATTATGCGGCTTCCGTAGGTGCTGATAATGCCTATATAGAGAATGAAAAAAATCTTCAACTGCGTACAATTCAACAACGCCGCGCTATTTATACACCAATACGTGCGCCACTGGCGGTGGAAGGACGTGTGGTTGTGGTAGTGGATGATGGGTTGGCCACGGGCGCCAGTATGATTGCAGCATTGCATAGTTTGAAAAACAACCATACAGCGCGACTGATTTGTGCTGTTCCTGTGTCGCCGCCAAGCACTTTAAATAAAATCGCCCAATATGCAGATGAAGTCGTTTGTTTGGCGTCACCCGATGATTTTCAGGCAGTAGGTCAATTTTACCTGAATTTTCCACAAGTGGAAGACGATGAGGTGATTGAGATTTTAAAGGCGCCTGTAGAATAGGGTTGTTGGATTTTATAGATGGAATAGCTGAAAAGATTGAATGATGAAAATTAAATTATTAACAGCAGCAATGTTGTTTTCGGCATTCTTTAGTAAGGCACATGCAACCGACGTGGGCGTTTCGGTCAGTATTGGTCAACCCGGGTTTTATGGGCGAATTGATATTGGCGATTACCCTTACCCGCCTCCGCGCGTAATTTATGGCCAGCCTAGAATTGTTGAGCGTGTGTACATAGAACGCGAGCCTATTTATTTGCGCGTTCCGCCGGGTCATGCCAAAAATTGGCCCAAGTTTTGCGGGCGATATCATGCCTGCGGTGAGCCTGTCTATTTTGTTCAGGATAACTGGTATAACAATGATTATGCACCGCTTTACCGTGAATATCATCATGATGACAGCCATGAAGCCTATGACGACTCAAAACATGACAAGCATGAATATAAACGTCAAAACAAAGGTAAATCAAAAGGGAAAAGTCACAAGCATTTAAGCGATGAGAGGCATCGTCATCTTTAAGGCTATGCTTTAGCGTTATGAATTTAACTTACAATCGCTCAACAAACCAAACATGAAATTTAAAGATTATTACGAAATTCTTGGTGTATCGCGGACGGCAACAAGTGATGAGATTAAAAAAGCTTATCGAAAACTGGCGCACCAGTATCACCCAGATATATCAAAAGACCCTGCGGGAGAAGAAAAATTTAAAGAAATCGGTGAAGCGTATGCCACATTAAAAGACAGCGAAAAACGTGCAGCTTATGACGCGTTAGGCAGTCACCCATCCGGCCAGGAATTCAGGCCGCCGCCAAATTGGTCAGGCAGTCAGGGTGGCCAGAGTTATTCATTTGACGACATCGATTTATCTGATTTATTTGCAAATTTTACTGGCAGGCGGCAGGGTGAGCAGCACCACGGCGGGCATAGGCCAATACCAGGTCAGGATTATGAACTTGCCATACAGATTTCACTGGAAGACGCCTATCACGGCACGATGGTTGATTTGAATTTCACCGTACCTGAATATGACAATCAAGGTCAACTCAAACGCGTTGCACATACTTTTAAAGCAAGGATTCCTAAGGGCGTGAGCCATGGCCAAAAGTTGCTACTCCGAGGTAAAGGTGGCAAAGGCGCAAATGGCGGTAAAAACGGCAACTTATATTTAAATATCGGCTTCATTGCGCATCCATTATTTCGTGTGGCTGAGCATGATCTGTTGATTGATTTGCCGGTTACCGTTTGGGAAGCCACTTTAGGCGCAACTGTAAAAGTGCCCACTTTAGATGGGCCAGTAAATCTTAAAATACCAGCTGGTATGAATAGCGGCAAAAAATTGCGCATCAAAGACCGTGGCTTGCCCAAGCAAAATCAAGCACATGGTGATCTTTTTGCTGTGGTACAAATTGTTGTTTCGCCCAACCCGTCTGAACAAGAAATTGCATTGATGAAACAGGTGGCGGAAATTTCAAGTTTTAATCCACGCGTGCATTTTGGATTGGATACTACAAATGAAAAATGATGACGCAGAATTGTTATGGCTAGATGAGCAGCATGAAGTCACAGCAAGCGAACTCTTAGAGCTTTCTGGCTTATCTGCAGAAGAGCTGGAATGGCTGGTAGAAGCCGGTGCCCTTAAACCTATTCGGCGTGTTCCGGCAGCGGTGACGCAGCAAAGTAATGCGTGGTGCTTTAGTGGTCAATGCCTTATTGCCATCAGAATGGTGTCAAGACTGAAGAGAGATTTTGATTTGGCACCCGATGCGTTGAGTTTGACCTTGGTGCTTCTAGAGCGCATTCGAATGCTCGAACAACAGTTACAGCAAAAAAACTCGCAAGCATAAAGTACTTGGGCATAGTATTTTTAATCTTTATTATATAAAAAATACTTCTTTAAAATCCTTTAATTTAAACACAACCTTTTTCGATGCCCTGCGAGCCTTTATTTATAAGGCTCACAGGGCGTTATTTTTTTCTCGGACGATTTTCGTCTATTTTTTCATGTTTTTTTCGCATTCAAAAAAAACATTTTTCCAATTAAGGTTATGTTAAGAATCGCGTTCTAGAATGCATTCACCTTTAAATAAAAAGGAGTGCAAAAATGCAAACATTCACGTATCAGCGCGTAAAAATTTACGACCCAATATTACGTTTGATTCACCTTTGGAATGGGCTGGCGATTGTTTTTTTAATGGCAACAATTTGGTTGTCAGAGCTGTTTGAAAAAGGCGCAGGTGAAGACACTTTATGGCAGTTACATATTTATATTGGCTACGCATTAGTGGTGGGTGTGGTCGCGCGCTTGGTGTGGGGTTTTGTGGGGCCGCGCCATGCGAGGTTTTCAGATATGTGGCACCCAGCCGCGTGGTGGGGTGCGGTACGCCATGTTAACTTTAAAGCCATACCGCGCTTTGGGCATAACACGCTCGCCAGTGGTGCTTATTTGCTCGTGTATGGCTTGCTTGTCATCATGGCTGTGACTGGTTTAGGGCTTGCCGCCATTGAGCATAGTGCTGGGCCGTTCAATGCTTGGTTGGGTGACGCGGCTTGGTTAGAAGACTTTTTTGAAGAGCCACACGAAATTATTTACTACTTTTTAATGGGCTTTGTCGTCATCCATATCGCCGCGCTTATCTGGCATGAAACACAAGACAAAACGCCACTGGCGCAAGCGATGGTGACAGGCTATCAATATGAAATTGAAGCCAATCCATCACCAATGACTGAAGTCAGTCATTACATTCAAGGAGAACATCATGCGTAAGTCAATGTTAATTATCGGACTTTTGTTAAGTTTTAAAACATTTGCCGCTACACCTCAAGAACTACTAAAGCAGTATGAATCGCAAGCCAAACAAGAACATTCGGCATTTGCAGGGTTTTCTGCAGAAAAAGGCGCTACTTTCTTTAAAACAGAACGCTTACATAGCGATGGCAAAAAGGTGAGTTGCGCCACTTGCCACACGGCTGACCCGCGCAACCAAGGCAAAACACGCGCGAATAAAGTCATTGAGCCGATGGCGCCAATTGTTAACCCGAAACGCTTTACCGATAGAGCAAAAGTGGAAAAATGGTTTGGCCGCAATTGTAGGGATGTGCTGGAGCGCGCTTGTACCGCGCAAGAAAAAGGCGATTACGTTGCCTACATGTTAAGCATTCAATAAAGGAGAATCATCATGAAAAACTGGATGCAATTAGTGTTACTTTTCACGAGTATCAGCGCAACAAGTGCCTTACTCGCCAGTGGCGGAATGGAAGAAGGCGGTAGAGCAATGCCTGTGGTGAGCAATGCAAAATGGGCGGCAGAGTGCAGCAGTTGCCATATGTTATACCATCCGGGCTTATTGCCAGAGCGGTCTTGGCGCAAAATGATGCTGGGCCTAGATAAACATTTTGGTGAAAACGCAAGTCTAGATGCAGCAATGCAAAAAGAGATTACCGCTTTTCTTGCTTTGAATAGTGCCGATAAACAAGATAACCGACGCGCTAAGCGCATCAATCAGTCGATTCCAGCCAATTCAACGCCATTACGCATTACTGAAACACGCTACTTTACTGATAAGCATGATGAAGTTTCTGCCAACACGTTTAAGCGTAAAAGCATCGGCAGTGCATCAAACTGCGTGGCGTGTCATAAAAATGCAGAAAAAGGTAATTTTTCAGAGTCGCAGATTAAGATTCCGCGCTAATATAAAGCCATGCGAATACTGTTAGTTGAAGATGATGCCCTGTTGGGCGATGGTGTGCGGGCAGGTTTAAAGCAGGCCGGCTTTGCGGTGGATTGGTCGCAAGATGGCCAAGTGGCAAAGTTGGCACTAGAAACTGAAGAATATGCGGTGGTAGTGCTTGATTTAGGCCTGCCAAAATTAAGCGGTACAGATTTGCTTAAATGGTTGCGTGCAACGCTTTCTAAAGTGCCGGTGTTAGTGCTTACTGCGCGTGATACCGTTGCCGACCGTGTGTCTGGCTTAAATGCGGGTGCAGATGACTACTTAATTAAACCGTTTGATTTAGACGAGCTGATTGCCCGTATCAATGCGCTGTTACGTCGCAGTGCAGGCCAAGTCACGCAAAACTTACAGCATGGCAACATTATTCTGACGCCCGCCACGCATCAAGTGACGCAGCATGGTAAAAGTGTCGATCTATCAGCGCGAGAATTCACTTTGCTGCACGAACTTCTGTTGCACGCGGGTCGCGTGCAATCGCGCGAGCAATTAGAGCAACATTTGTACGGCTGGGGTGAAGAAGTTGAAAGCAACTCGATTGAAGTGCATATTCACCACTTACGAAAAAAACTCGGCAGTGATTTGATTCGCACCTTACGTGGCGTCGGATATGTGATTGATCAGGATGCGTCCGAAAAATGAATTCACTAAGACTACGCTTGGTTTTATTGTTGTCCGCAGGCCTCGGCCTTGTGTGGTTGGTTGCTGCATGGTTTACGCATTTGGAATCGCGCGAAGAAATTGACCGCTTATTTGATGCACAGCTCGCGCAATCTGCCCAAGTGCTATTAGGCACTACGCGGCATGAAATACACGAGCGCATTGAGCATGGTGAAGAAGAAATTGCCATCAAACACGAGTATGAGCAAAAGTTGGCTTTTCAGATTTGGGATGAGCATGATTTATTGATGCGCTCAACTTCTGCACCCACCACGGTGATGGGCAGCAATCGGGAAGGCTTTAGCGAAGCCATCATTGATGACGCTGCTTGGCGGGTGCTCACGCGTTGGGATTCGCACCATGAATTTATGATACAAGTGGCTGAGCCTTTATCTGGTCGCGAGGCGTTGGCGCGGCATATTACACTGAAGATGTTCATGCCTACATTTTTTGCGTTGCCCGTGCTGGCATTGCTCATTTGGTTTGGTGTGGGCGCAGGCTTAAAACCATTAAATACGCTTAAACAAGAAGTCAAACAAAGAACCGCAAATCGCCTTGAACCAGTGGCAATGACGGACGTGCCTGAAGAAGTGGCGCCTCTGATTCAGTCGTTAAATGATTTATTTGCCCGATTAGCAGAAGCCTTTGATGGCGAGCGCCGTTTTACGGCAGATGCCGCACATGAATTACGCACGCCGCTCGCAGCGCTCAAAATTCAAGCACAAGTTGCCCTGCGTGCAAAAGATGATGCAGAACGCCAAAAGGCACTAGAAAATGTATTACACGGTGTAGACCGTGCAACTCGGCTGGTTGAGCAATTGTTAACCTTGGCTAGAGTGGACCCAGAAACTGCACTCACGCACTATCATCCGCTCGATTTGCGTGCGTTGGCGAGTGCAGTCTTGGCTAATATGGCGCCGCTCGCGCAGGCAAAAAAAATTGAGCTGCAATTGGCCGAGGGTGGCGTATGTCAGGTGGTCGGCGATGAAGATCAACTCGGGTTGTTGCTACGCAATTTATTGGACAATGCCATTCGCTACACACCAGATGGCGGCCAAGTAAGCGTGAAAGTTTATGAAGGCCATGTGGCTGAAACTACGGTGTATGAAAGCCAAACGCCCAAAAATACTGGCACGGTACTTGAAATTACAGATACTGGGCCAGGTATTTCACCGGCAGAGCGCGAACAGGTACAAAAGCGTTTTTATCGAATTGCCGGCAGTGGCGAAGAAGGCAGCGGTTTAGGGCTGTCGATTGTGCAACGCATTGCCACGTTACATGGCGCGACGCTGGAACTTCAAGATAGGCCGCAAGGCCATGGCTTGCTGGTCAAAGTCATTTGGCCTTCAAAGTAAGGTTTTTTTCACTTTTTTCATACCAACCTTTTTTGATGCTCTGCAAGCCTTATAAATAAAGGCTTGCAGAGCAGTAAAATTTTCTCGGCAGTTTTGCTATCTTCAGCAATGTGAAATTTTAGAGACCTTTGCACAACTCAAAATATGTTGAAATTTTATCTGAAAATTGTCTAGATCTGTCATTCCCGCGTAGGCGGGAATCTAGGCTTGGTAAATGGTTAAAGCATTTAATTACAATCAGTAATCTTGAAAATTAACTGGATTCCCGCCTACGCGGGAATGACGAGATTGTGATTTTTTCAGCTTAAATCTGCCTCGTGCAAAGGTTTCCTTTCAAGGATTTTTGCAACAAAATTCATGAGCAGCTACGTTAGATTTTCTTGAGTACACTTAAACTATTCTGCATTGATATGTGTCAATGTTGGGTAAAGCGCCTATGTTATGCTCACCAGCAAATTACTCAGTGGTAAAATATCGACATGTTAACGCCAGCACTACCTCAAGCCCAACCTTCATCCACGTCGCTGGAGTCAGACCAGCGCGCATGGATTGCGCTGGATGACCCGGCTGAGTGGTCCGGTTTTAGTCAAGCCCTTGAAAACGAACAGCAAGACTGGGAATCGCGCTTAGCCATTGAGGGCATGCATTGTGCGGCTTGTGCATTTAATGTTGAAAGAGCACTCAAGGCAGTGCAGGGCGTCAGCAGTGTTGAAGTGAATGCCACCAGTGGCCGCGCACGCATTGTGTGGTCGGCAGCGCTCACCAAACCTTCCGACTGGCTAAGTGCAGTCAGCAAAGCGGGCTATCGCGCTTTGCCTGCGGCTGATGCTTTTGCACAAGATACGCGCCGTAAAAATCAACGTTTAATGCTGTGGCGCTGGTTAGTGGCAGGTTTTTGTATGATGCAAGTCATGATGTATGCCTACCCAGCCTATGTTGCCAATGCCGGCGAAATGACACCTGATATGTTAAATTTGTTGCGTTGGGCTTCTTGGGTACTGACGCTTCCGGTATTGCTGTTTTCTTCAGGGCCGTTTTTCAGTAACGCACTCAATGATTTAAAAATGCGGCAAATTAGCATGGATATGCCGGTGGCGTTGGGCATATTGATTACGTTTATTGTGAGCACGGCAGCCACATTTGAGCCGAATGGTTGGTGGGGTGAAGAAGTGTATTTTGATTCGCTCACCATGTTTGTGTTTTTCTTGCTCACGGGTCGATGGATAGAATTACGCATGCGTGATCGCACTGCGGGCGCGCTCGATGCACTCATGCTCAGGCTGCCTGCAAGTGTGGAGCGACAAAAAACCGATGGCAGTTTTGAGCGCGTGGCCGTACGTCAACTGGCGTTAGGCGATGTCGTGCGCGTGTTGCCCGGCGAAACATTTCCGGCAGATGGCACGATTACGCTTGGCATTACCAGCGCGGATGAAGCTTTATTAACAGGGGAGTCGCGCGCGGTGCCTAAAGGGTTAGGCGCTGAGGTGATTGCGGGGAGTTATAACTTATCGGCTGCCGTGCAGGTGCGCATTGATAAGATTGGTCAAACCACACGCTATGCGCAGATTGTGGCGTTGATGGAACGTGTTTCTGCAGAAAAGCCTCGTTTAGCCATACTGGCGGACCGCATCGCCCGACCATTCCTGATTACCGTGCTGTTTGCCGCCGCCGCTTCGGCCGCTTTTTGGTGGCAAGAAGATCATGGCCGTGCGCTCATGGCCGCAGTGGCAGTGCTGATTGTCACTTGCCCATGCGCACTTTCTTTAGCAACACCTGCGGCGATGTTGACAGTTTCTGGTGCGCTTGCAAAAAGTGGTGTGCTGGTCAGAAAAATGCAGGCACTAGAAGCGCTGACGACTATTGATACAGTGGTATTTGATAAAACAGGCACGCTCACGCATGACCGCATGGAAATCGGTAAAATTTCTACAGCCCCGCATATCAGCCAGTCAGCAGCGCTGGCGGTTGCTTCCAAAATGGCGCAACATTCGTTGCATCCAGTGTCGCGCGCACTGGTGCAGGCAAGCCAAACCCAGTTAGCGGATGAGGCGCAAATTGCGGTGAGTAACGTACAAGAGATTTCAGGCTTTGGCTTGGTTGCAGATGCCAGTTTAGGTAAGCTTAAATTGGGTTCTGCAAAGTTTTGCGAAATCACAGACGAGGTATTGCAAAGTCTACAAAAGCCAGCTGAAAGCGAACAGAGCTCTGTGGTGTACTTGGTGGCTAACCAAGTTTGGCTGGCAACTTTTGAAGTGATAGAAGCCGTTAAAGAGGATGCCGCCAATGCAGTCAGTGCGTTGCAATCTTTGGGCTTAGGGGTTGAGGTGTTGTCTGGGGATAAATTACAGTCAGTCACACGTATTGCAAATTTGGTTGGAATTTCTCAGGTGAACGGCGGGTGTACACCACAAGAAAAACTGCAACGCCTGCAGTTTTTACAGCAGCAAGGTCATCAGGTTGCGATGGTGGGCGACGGCTTAAATGATGGACCGGTGCTGGCCGCAGCCCATGTGTCGATTGCGATGGGACAAGCGGTTCCATTAGCCCAATCGCAATCAGATTTTGTTATAATGAGCGGAGAATTAAATATGGTGCCGCATTTAATTCATCAGGCAAAGCGCACCATGCGTATTGTGAAGCAAAACTTAATATGGGCCGCTGTTTATAACGCAACCTGTGTTCCATTGGCGGTGGCGGGCATGTTGCCCGCATGGCTTGCTGGCTTAGGAATGGCCTTGAGTTCGTTACTGGTCGTACTTAATGCGGCACGGTTGGCGAATGCGACTAAACCCATAGTGCCAAATTTATAAGGAATATCAATATCATGGACATTCTATTTTTGCTTATTCCGTTGTCGGTAGTATTGGTGTTTGCGGTATTGGGTGGACTTTGGTGGGCAATATACACAGGTCAGTTTGAAGAGGTTGAAGCGGAAGGCGAGCGCATTCTGCACGAAGATTGATTTGAATCAAATGAATTTAAAGTCTTGTGCGGCAAAATGCCGCATGTGACTCATTAAAGATGTAAAATGTTAACTGGTACAAAAGTAGTGAAAAGCACAAAAACGGGAGAATTAAATGCAAGACTTAAATTTACAATCAAATGCGTATAGCGATGGGGTTATACGGCAATTTTCAATCATGGCCGTGGTTTGGGGTGTGGTTGGCATGTTGGTGGGCGTAATTATCGCCGCACAGCTTGTCTGGCCAGAGCTTAATCTAGGCTTACCATGGACCAGTTTTGGTCGTCTACGACCACTGCATACCAATGCGGTGATTTTTGCATTTGGCGGCTGTGCTTTGTTTGC
>JAKQTB010000150.1 GCA_029569495.1 Pseudomonadota bacterium
AAGTCCCCACCATGCACTTCAACCATAACAAGCCAAACCCATCCTTTACCATCAGGCGCACCTGGGTAATCAATTAAAACATAATCCCCATAATAACCATAGGCCTTAGCCTCCTGCCCTGTTTGAAAACGACCAACTAAGGTAGAGGTTGAACTCGGATAAGCGCGCACATTCAAAGCTTCATTAACATTCCCCAATGCCCGTACATACACGCCACGTGGAGAGCTGGTCACAGTCGGCATCGTAACAGTAGGAAACTGACCAAAAACTTTAGCAGACACGCCTGGCAATAAGAATATGGTTAAAATCAGACAAACAAAAACGCTGATTAATACAAATTTACCAAAGCCTTTTGAAAGAAAGTATATATTTTCTTTAGTTTTCATTTCATACCCGATTATAATCGAAAGCAGAAACTATAAGGTATTAATTATGAGCACACGCATTTACCACGGTAATATCAACCCAGAAGATTTTGCCAAGAGCCTTGCCGCAAGTTTTAATCGCGGTAACTACCAGGTTCAACGTTATGGTGATTCTAACCAATTGGCTGTTCAAATAAGTACTGCCCGTCACCGCCAGGCGGGAGGGCACACCGCCCTCACTGCAACTTTCATGCGCATTCCTGATGGTGTTAGTGTGCGTTTGAGCGAACAGGTATGGTTAGGTTTAGCCGCCAGTCTGGGAATGACCGCGCTCACCGCGCTTCGCAACCCACTTTCGCTCATCTCTCGATTAGACGATATTGCGCAAGACATTGAATCAGCACAGCTTGAAGAAAAGGTTTGGGAAGTGATTGAGGCTACCGCGAAACAACTCGGCACTGGTTATGCCCTCTCAGACCGACTAAGCCGCACAGTTTGCCACTACTGTATGACCGCGAATGAGATTGCAGCTGGCAGATGTATCGCCTGTGGCGCGCCATTGGGTGAAGTTCAGCCTAAAACCTGCACACACTGTGGTTTTGTTGTTATTAATCAAGAAAACAATTGTCCAAATTGCAAATTGCCACTTGAATAGTTAAAATATTTAGTACAATTGATGTATTATTGGGCGTCTTTATTTAGCCCGTTTATTTCACCGGTGTAAACCGGAATATTGACCTTATTGAGGCTGCCATGATCAAAATCATTGCTGATACCACTTGTGGTATCCCCTATCCTGCATTGATCAATGCAGGCATTGAAGTTTTACCCCAAATCATTACATTTGAAAATGAATCTTACCGCGATGATACTGAAATTGATACTGCCAGTTTTTTGCTAAAACTGCGCGCATCAACCACCTTACCAAAAACCGCAGCACCGCCGCATGCGCTTTATGATCCCATCTACAGAAAAATTCTTGACGATGGCGATTCAGCTCTGGTAATAACCCCCTCTGCTGAGGTTAGTGGAACTTATCGCAGTGCTATTACCGCCGCTCAGGAATTCAACACCGATCGCATTAAGATCATCGACACACGCACTATCGCTGGTGGTCTTGGATCTATCGTCTTGCAAGCTAAAAAATGGGCTGATACAGGCATGCCTATGGATGAACTTGTTCATAATATTGAGACAATGATGTCCAAAGAACATGTTTACTTTATGGTGCCAACTTTGGAATACCTCCACAAAGGAGGACGTATTGGAGGGGCAGCCAAACTTGTTGGAGATTTACTTAAAATTGTCCCTATTCTCAGCATTCAAAATGGCAAAGTGGAACCTTATGAAAAGGTTCGCACAAATAAACAAGCCTATAGACGTATTGTTGATCTCATTGTTAACCAATGCAAAAAAAATCCAACCCCTTATATCACCATCTCGCATTGTGATAATCAGGCTGGCGCTGAGATACTCAAACAAAAAATTGTAGCAGCTTTAAGAATACAAGA
>JAKQTB010000165.1 GCA_029569495.1 Pseudomonadota bacterium
ATGAAGCGTGTGTCGTGCTCTGAAATGGGCGATCAAATCGTGGCAGCAATGTAAGTCTTTTGTTTTATAAAAAAAGCGACGCTTTAAAGTGTCGCTTTTATATATAAAACTTCATAAAGCCATTAGAATAACAATTAGTTATTAAAAAGGATCAAATCATGTTTAAACGTTTTGTATTGATTTTGCTGATGTTAGCTTTTGCTGGTTGCAACACCATTCACGGCGTTGGTAAAGATATTGAAAAAGCGGGTGAAGCTGTTCAGAAATCAACAAATTAAATTGATGGTAATAAACCGTTAAGATAGGTTTGAGTATGCTAAAAGTAGGATTTGTAGGCTGGCGTGGCATGGTGGGCTCAGTGCTCATGCAGCGTATGTTAGAAGAAAATGATTTTGCGCTGATTGAGCCGCAGTTTTTTACCACATCGCAAATTGGTGGTAAAGGCCCGAATGTGGGTAAAGATACACCGACCCTGTTGAATGCAAAAGATATCGATGCACTTAAAGGCATGGATGCAATTGTGTCGTGTCAGGGTGGTGACTATACCACTGAAATTTTTCCGCAATTGCGCAACTCTGGCTGGATGGGTCATTGGATTGACGCGGCCTCGACATTACGCATGGAAAAAAATGCGGTGATTATTCTCGACCCAGTAAACCTGCACGTCATACAAGATGCGCTGAAAAAAGGCGGCAATAATTGGGTGGGTGGGAACTGTACAGTTTCACTCATGCTCATGGCATTAAATGGTTTGTTTAAAGCTAATTTGGTTGACTGGGCGACTTCGATGACTTATCAAGCCGCTTCAGGTGCAGGCGCACAAAATATGCGTGAATTGCTCAAACAAATGGGCGAAGCACATTTTGCTGCAAGCGAGTTGTTGGCTGACCCGGCATCTGCTATTTTAGATATTGACCGTACCATTGCTGGCACATTACGTGATGACAGTTTTCCAACTTCACACTTTGGTGTGCCGCTGGCGGGTAGTTTGATTCCTTGGATAGATAAAGATTTAGGGAATGGACAAAGTAAAGAAGAGTGGAAGGGCGGCGTTGAGACCAACAAGATATTAGGCCGTGAGGCGAATCCTATTGTGATTGATGGTTTGTGTGTACGTATTGGTGCCATGCGTTGCCACAGTCAAGCGCTAACCATTAAATTAACGCAAGTTGTGCCGCTGGATGAAATTAACCAGATGTTGAGTGAAGCCAATCAATGGGCGAAAGTTATTCCTAACGAGCGTGAAGCCAGTATGCGTGAACTCACGCCAGCGGCTGTGACTGGCACGTTGAGTACGCCAGTGGGTCGTCTGCGCAAGCTTGCCATGGGCGGAGAGTACCTATCAGCCTTCACAGTGGGCGACCAGTTGCTTTGGGGTGCAGCCGAACCATTACGCCGCATGTTGCGGATTTTAATAGAGAAATAGCCTTTCCTATCTTGTTGTTGTTGTAAAAACAACAACAACAAGATACGGCATTATTATTAACAATTATTATAAAGTGTATTCTGAGCTTGCATCGCTAACTATTTGATGTTATTTTAATATTTGCGATTATAGTCTGATCAAGGAACTACTGTGCGTAAATCTAAAATAAATCAAATATCTTTAGCGGTGATGTTGGCTTTAACACCACTTTCAATTTATGCGGCAGGGTTGGGTAAATTAAATACTCAATCGGGCTTGGGAGAGCCGTTAAGAGCGGAAATTGAAATTTTTGCAACACCTGAAGAGCTAGCCAGCTTATCTGCTGTAATTGCCTCTGAAGATGCTTATGCTGAACAAGGGATCACCCGCCTTGGGGTGCACAGTAATATTAAAGTTGAAGTTGCCAAAAACGCATCAGGCGCGGCAGTTTTAAAATTACGCTCCAGCCTTCCAATCAAAGACCCATATTTAGATATGCTCATTCAAATGGACTGGGCTTCAGGGCGTTTGCAACGTGAATACACCGTGTTGCTTGATCCACCAGAATATAAAGCAGCTGACGTAGCAGGCGTGAGCACGATAGAGTCTCCCAGTGCGTCAACATCTGATTCTGCTGATGTAGCTGGTCAGTCTTCAGTCAAGAAATCAACAACCAAAAAATCAAAAAAAGCTAAAAAACAAGCTGAGCCTGTTGCTGAAACGCAAGATGAAGTCATTGCAGATGTGGGTGGTGCTGATGAAATCACTACAAAAAGTGGTGATACACTTATTGCAATCGCACGAGCAAACCAAGTTGAAGGTGTCAGTTTAGATCAGATGCTTGCGGGTCTTTATAACAGTAATAAAGATGCTTTCGTCAGCGGCAATATGAACCGCTTAAAAGTTGGCAAAATCATTAAAGTGCCAAGCCAAGAGAGTTTAACGTCTATTAGTAATCGTAAGGCAAGGCAAGTGGTAAAAGCGCATTCGTCAAACTGGAATGCTTACCGTAACACCATGGCGGGTGCTGTGGCAAACTTGCCAACCGGTGAGGATGATGAGCAAAAGCAATCTTCTTCAGGAAAAATCACAACGGCTGAGGATAAAGCCGCTGCCGCTCAAGCTGGTCCAAAAGATGTAGTGAAGCTTTCTGCAGGTGAAAAAGATGCTGGTAAAGCCTTTGACAACAAAATTACTGCGTTGCAAGAAGAAACAACCGCACAAGAAAAAGCGCTAAAAGAAGCGCAAGATCGAGCTGCAAGCCTTGAAGCACAAATTCAAGACATGCAAAAATTGCTGGCTTTAAAAAATCAGTCAATGGCTGATAAGCAAAATGCAGTCACTGACCCAGTTGCGAACGCTCAACCAGAAGTTAAGCCGCAACCTGAAGTAGTACCCGTGCCAGAAGTTAAGCCAGCCGATGCTTCTGCTCCGCAGCCTGCAGAAGCAGCGCCAGTAGCTGAAGTTAAACCAGTTGAGCCAGTGCCCGCCATTGAGCCGGCACCTGCTGTGAAACCGACGCCAGTAGTAGTGCCAGCGCCAGTTGCTGAACCTGAGGCCGAGCCTAGCTTCTTAGACGGTTTGTTGGGCGATAATCTGCCGTTGATCGGTGGAGGTTTAGGTTTGGGCTTGCTCGGTGCAGGCTGGTTATATTTGCGTAATAAACGTAAGAAAAACTTGGACAGTTTTGAACGTGGCATTTTAACTTCAGGCGGTTTGCGTGCGAATACCGTATTTGGCAACACAACCAATAATACCAGCACCACGGATACTTCATTCTTAACGGATTTTGCGCAAAGTGTTGATGGTGGCATGATTGACACGAACGACGTTGACCCTATTGCTGAAGCTGAAGTCTATATGGCGTATGGGCGCGGTGCGCAGGCTGAAGAAATTCTTAAAGATGCTATCCAAAAAGAGCCTAAACGTTATGAATTGCATTTGAAATTATTAGAAATTTATGCGGAAAGCAAAAACAACTCTGCATTTGAAGCTATCGCTGGCGAACTCTACACCACATTAGGTGCAGATGACCCGACATGGGCAAAAGTGGCCAGATTAGGCGCAACGCTAGAGCCAGATAATCCTTTATATGATGTAAGTAAGCTTGCGGCGGTGTCAGAAGGCGCTTCCGAAACATTAGATCAGGTGAATGATGAAAACGATTTGGTTTTTGGTTCAGATGAAGTTACGCAAAAAGCAGAGGACAATAACCTAGATTTTTCACTCGATAGCGACGAAGTATTGAACGACCCATTTGCTGACCAAGCCAGCGCTTCAGTTGAAGATGCTGCTTCAGTGGTAGCCGACAGCTTTGCCCCAGCAGATAACGAAATTGCCTTTACGAGTGACACTGAAACTTTTGATTTAGGTGATTTGGGCGGTACTGATACAAGCCAAACTGCAAATGCAATTGAAAATTCATTGCAGTCAGAAGTTAGCAATGGCATGGACTTTGACTTGGGTGACGCATTTGATATTGGTGAACCAGTAGCATCTGCTTCAGTAGCCACCGAAAATATTGCAGACTCATTGCCTTCATTTGATTTGCCTGTAGCTGCTTCAACCGATGCGCTGGATGCGCCCGCATTAGATTTGAGTTCAGAATTTACTTCAGAATCACTTGAAAATGCTGAGCAGGTAACAACGGCAGAAGCGCCAGCCCTTGATTTTGCCATGGATTTTGATTTCCCTGCTTCAACAGAAACAAGCGCGCCAGCGTCAGCGCCTGCAGTGAATCTGGCTGAAGAAAAAGCAGCGTTGGAGTCTATTGGTGATTTTTCATTCGATTTGCCAGACACCGAAACGGATAACGCAACTGTGGCCAATGAAAATGCCTCAATCGTTTCTGCGCCAGAAGCGCACACATTTGACTTGTCTTCAATCAATCTCGATTTAGATACTCCTACC
>JAKQTB010000172.1 GCA_029569495.1 Pseudomonadota bacterium
CAGTCATCATTACCATGCGCGGCGGCGGTATGCACCAAGCCTGTACCCGCATCGGTCGTGACGTGGTCCCCACAGATAATAGGCACTTGGCGGTTGTCGAATGGGTGTTGCAAAGCCAGACCTTTTAAAGCATCGCCTTTGCAAGAAGCTATCAATTGAGTATCAGTTTCGCCATAGCGTGCTAATGTTGCTTTAGCTAGCTCATGAACTAAAATCAGCAAGCCTTTGCTGGTTTGTATTAAATCGTATTCAAGTTCAGCATTGACACTCACTGCTTGGTTGGCTGGCAACGTCCAAGGGGTCGTTGTCCAAATCACAGCATAAGCATCACCATTAACCTCTACACCGAAAGCCTTGCTTAACGCTTTGTTATCAACAATCTTAAACCCAACATCAATCGCAGGCGAATTAACATCTTCATATTCAACTTCAGCCTCAGCTAACGCCGACCCGCAATCGACACACCAATGCACAGGCTTGCTACCTTGATATAAATAGCCGTTTTTATAAATGTCACCCAAAGCACGCATAATGTCGGCTTCGGTTTTAAAATCCATCGTCAAATATGGGTTATCCCAATCACCCAACACACCTAAACGAATAAAGTCTTTCTTTTGTTTTTCCACTTGCTCGCTCGCATAGGCGCGGCAAAGTTCACGAAACTTCGCAGGGGCAATATTTTTACCGTGATTTTTTTCCACCACCAACTCAATCGGCAAGCCGTGGCAATCCCAGCCCGGCACATAAGGCGCATCAAAGCCATCCATGGTTTTGGCTTTAATAATGATGTCTTTTAAAATTTTATTGACGGCATGGCCAATGTGAATATCGCCATTGGCATACGGCGGGCCATCATGCAAAATGAATTTTTTTGCACCTTTGCGCGATGCACGAATGCGCTGATAAAGCTTTTTATCATTCCAAGCCTTTAACCATGCGGGTTCGCGCTTGGCTAAATCACCACGCATGGGGAACGTGGTTTCAGGTAGGTTTAATTTATATTTCGTATCTTTGTTTTCTTCTGCGTTTTTTTCTGTCATTTTTTATTCCAGCTAATTTTTGTAGGAGCGCAATCAATTGCAGTCCTACATAAAAAATTCTCTTGCAACGGTCACGTCCGCCGCAATTTGCGCTTTTAGCGCATCTAAGCCATCAAACTTCATTTCATCACGAATTTTAAGTAAAAACTCTACATGCACATGCTTGTGATACAAGTCCGCTTGATAATCAAGCACATGGACTTCGAGTGACACTTTTGGTACGCCTGCAATGGTGGGCCGTACCCCCAAGTTAGCCACGGCGTTCATCCCGTCCAATTTTACCGCATAAACACCCGTCATTGGCGGCCGCTCGTGCCGCATATGCACATTTGCGGTAGGAAACCCAAGTTGCCTGCCACGTTTTGCCCCGTGAACCACTTTACCACTGATGCTATAAGGCCGGCCCAGCAACTGCGCCGCTTGGGCTAAGTCTCCCGTAGCCAAAGCACTGCGTACTCGCGTACTTGAAACACGTGTACCCGCCAAATTCACTTGCGGCAAGCTAATTAGCGTAAATCCAGCTTGCCTGATATCAACGATAGAACCCGCACGTTTTGCACCAAAACGAAAATCTTCACCCACTAATATCGTTTGTGCGTTCAAAGCGTCTCGTAAAATCATCCGCATAAAATCTTGTGAGGACAATGACGCAAAGCGCTTATCAAAGCGGCATATATGCACACGCTCTACATTTGCGGCGGCAAAGTGCTCAAGCTTTTCACGCATTGAGCAAAGCCTTGCTGGGGCACTTTCTGGCGTAAAGAACTCGCGTGGGTGAGGCTCAAACGTCAAAACGGCAGAAGTGACATTCTGCAACTTTGCCTCATTAACCAAACGCGTTAACAAAGCTTGATGGCCCAAATGTAACCCATCAAAATTACCAATGGCTAACGCTAAGGGCGCACGATAATTGGCCTGAAAATGCCTAAAGACCTGCATTAGCGATTAACCCGCCGCACATAATCTCTTGGTCTAAAACCAAGCATATATAGTGCGGCAAAATAGCTGGCTGCACCTAACAATACCAAACCAGCCAAATAGCCGATTCGCTCTAACACAGTATAGCTAAGCCAAGATGCTGTTTCTCCCATTGCAAAATACAGCACAAATCCCATCACGGCCAAGGCTGCGGCTAACTTGAACAAGAAAGCCAGCCAGCCAGCCTGAGGTTGAAATACGCCTGATTGGCGTAAATAATAATAAAGCAAGCTGGCATTTGCACATGCACCAAGCCCTATCGCCAATGCCAAGCCTGCGTGACGTAAATCGAGTACAAATACAAACAATACATTCATGACTTGGGTTAACACTAAAGTGAAAATCGCAATTTTCACTGGCGTTTTCACATTTTGCCGTGCATAAAAACCAGGCGCCAAAATTTTAACCAAAATCAAACCCAGCAAGCCTACGCTATAGGCAATTAAAGCCTGCTCGGTCATCATTACATCGTTTGCAGTAAATTTTCCGTAGAAAAAAAGCGCACATACAAGAGGCGTTGCTAATATTGCTAAAGCTACAGCTGCAGGAGTAGCCAATAAAAATGTTAGGCGCAACCCCCAATCCATTAGTTGCTGGTATTCGCTTTCATCTTTGCTGGCAAACGCCTTAGATAAACTGGGCAATAAAATAGTCCCTAACGCCACACCCAGCACGCCCGTGGGAAACTCCATGAGACGGTCTGCATAATAAAGCCAACTGACACTGCCTGTTTTTAAAAAAGATGCAAAAATCGTATTTAGAATCAGTGAAATCTGCGCCACAGAAACCCCTAGCACAGCCGGGCCCATTAATTTCAATATCCGCCATACGCCTTCATCACGGGTAAAATCAAGCCTTGGTAATAACCCAATTTGTTTTAAAAATGGAATTTGAAAAGCTAACTGCAATGCCCCGCCCACAAACACTGCCCATGCCAGCACCTTAATGGGCTCATCAAAATAATCGGCAAAAAACAATACTGCAGCAATCATCGAGACATTGAGCCACACGGGCGTAAATGCTGGAATACTAAATTTGTTATAAGTGTTTAATACGCCTCCCGCCATAGAGACTAGCGAGATAAAGAAAATATACGGAAAAGTAATACGCAGCAATTCGATGGTGAGCTGCATTTTACCTGCGTCAGTTCTAAAACCAGGGGCAATAAGCGTCACTATAAAAGGCGCAGCCAACATACCTAACAATGTAACCACCACTAAAATCAATCCCAACCAACTACCAACACGGCTCACCAATTGGTGCGTTTCATCAAAGCTACGCTGGCTTTTATATTCACCTAGAATTGGCACAAAAGCCTGACTAAATGCGCCTTCAGCAGAAATTCTGCGCAATAAGTTTGGTATTTTAAAGGCGACGATAAATGCATCGCTCAACATACTTGCACCAAAGGCACGTGCAATGAGTGTATCTCGCACAAAGCCCAAAATGCGTGACACAAACGTCATGCTACCTACTTTGGCAAGAACCTTGAGTAAATTCATTGAATACACGGTGATTTCGAAATAATCGCGTATTTTAACACGCAGATGAGACTATTTTTTGCCATATCAATTAAGCATAAATTTATAGAAAAATGGTGATTAGTTGTTGCCAAATCAGACAAAAAACACTAATATGCACGGTTTCGTATTAACACCCGTTAAGCATTAGGATAAATTACACATGGCAAATACCGCACAAGCTCGCAAACGCGCGCGTCAATCCGTAAAAGTAAACGCACATAATGCAGCGTTGCGCTCTACTTTGCGTACTGCAATTAAAAAAGTGATTAAAGCGATTGAGGCTGGCGACAAAGCTGCTGCAGTTGTTTCATATCAAGAAAACGTTAGCATTATTGATCGTATTGCTGACAAAAAGATTATCCATAAAAATAAAGCAGCTCGTCACAAAAGCCGTTTAACGGCAGCAATTAAAGCCTTAAAAGGCGACGCACCTGCAACATTAACAAAAAAAGCCGCGCCTAAAGCTAAAGCAGCGCCAAAGGCCAAAGCTGAAGCAAAACCAAAAGCAGCTGCACCAAAAAAAGCAGCGGTAAAAAAAGCAAAAGCTGAATAGTTTCGCAACAAAACAGCAACAATAAGAAAAGCCCCGCAAATAATGCGGGGCTTTTTTATTGATTATTCATAGCGTGTTAGTGACTTCTCAAGCCACGTTTAAATTTACTCGCCAATATGCAGTTCACTGCGCGCCACAAGCGCTGCATTTAGCACCGATTTTACATCTTTTCCAATCACAGTAAAGTGTCCCATTTTGCGCGCGATTCTTGGTTCAGCTTTGCCATAAAGGTGCAACTTCAAGTTAGCATGGCTGCAAGCCTTATTCCATGCGGGTTCCAGAGCTTCTTTTTTCTCTCGCGCACTTTCTGTATTAGAAAACCAACTATCTCCCAATATATTCACCATCACCGCATTGCTGTGCAAACTAGCATCGCCCAAAGGCAAACCCGTAAGTACTCGCACTTGCTGCTCAAATTGGTTCGTCACGCAGGCATCTATCGTGTAATGGCCAGAATTATGTGGGCGCGGGGCAATTTCATTGACGAGCAATTGCTTACCTACTAGAAAAAACTCCACCCCCAGAACACCAACATAATTGAGTTTTTCAGCAAGCTTTTTGGCTAACTCACGTGCGTTGGCTTTAACAACTTCACTGCATCGGGCGGGCGCAATACTAATATCTAAAATGCCATTTAAATGGCTGTTTTCAGCAACAGTGAAAGCTTCAATATACCCGTTTGCATCGCGCGCAAGCACGACTGAAACTTCTAAATCTAACGGTAGCATTTGCTCCAACACACAAACTTCATGCTTAAATTCAGCAAATGCCAACTGCGCTTCGCTTTGATTTTTTACGCGCGCCTGTCCTTTTCCATCATAGCCAAAACGCGCTACTTTTAATATTGCTGGGTAAAGTGTACTGGTGTCATCTGGCAAATCGGCGGCTTCGTTAATGACTGCAAACGGCGCAACAGGCAAGCCAGCATCTTTAATGAAACTTTTCTCCAGCACACGGTGTTGCGCAATCGCAACACTATCGGCACTTGGTCGCACAACAACTGACTCTGCTAGTTTTTGCAACGTGCTGGCAGGTACATTCTCAAACTCAGTGGTCACCGCAGCACAGGTTTTTGCAATTTGTTGAAGCGCGTCTGCATCATCGTAATTTGCACATAAATGCACATCAGCAATCTTGCCAGCTGGGCTATTTTTATCAGGGTCCAGCACCGTTACCTGATAACCCATCTCATGCGCTGCTATCACAAAGAAACGGCCCAATTGTCCACCGCCAAGCATGCCCAGCATGGCTGGTGGAAGAATGATATGTTCTTGTTTTATAGGTGAATGACTCATTGGTTCAACACTTTGTAAATTTTTACTATAATCAAATTATTCAAACAATTGTAGATTAAGGCTTCTCGCTTAACGACATTGCGTGCACTTTATCAGATTGATTTTGGCGGAATTCATCTAGTTTTTTGGCCAGAGATAGGTCATGATTCGCTAATATTGAAACAGCAAACAAACCAGCATTCGCTGCCCCTGCATCACCAATCGCAAAGGTAGCGACTGGAATACCTTTGGGCATTTGCACAATGGAAAATAATGAATCTTGACCTTGTAAATGTTTGCTTGGCACAGGAACGCCCAATACTGGCAAGGTCGTTTTAGCAGCCACCATGCCAGGTAAATGTGCTGCGCCACCAGCACCTGCGATAATAACTTGAACGCCATTTTCTTTCGCGTCTTCTGCAAACTTAAACATTAAATCTGGCGTGCGGTGTGCTGAAACCACCTTGGCCTCGTAGGCCACACCAAAATCTGCCAGCATTTGTGCTGCATTTTTCATCACGGGCCAATCACTATCCGACCCCATAATAATTGCCACTAATGGTTTTTGACTCATTCTGTATCCTTCTACATCACGATTAAACTATCGCGATGAATTAATTCAGCTTCATCGACATAGCCTAGTATTTTCTCAATTTCACTGCTGGGTTTTTTTAAAATACGCGCGGTCTCGCTCGCCGAATAATTGACTAGACCGCGCGCGATTTCAAGTCCATTCACATCAACACAAGCGACAACATCACCACGCTCAAAATAGCCTTCGACGGCAGTCACCCCTATTGGCAATAAACTTTTGCCTTCGGACTTCAATACTTTTACGGCACCCGCATCTAACACCAGTTTTCCTGAAGTGCGTAAATGGTCTGCTAGCCATTGTTTACGTGCAACCGTTTTAATTTGCGTAGCCTCTAAATGCGTTCCAATGACTTCACCATTTGCTAGACGCAACAATACTTCTTTTTCCCGACCTGAAGCAATCACCGTATGTGCGCCACTGCGCGCTGCACGCTTTGCCGCGAGAATTTTAGTCAGCATACCACCGGTGCCAACACTACTGCCTGCGCCACCCGCCATTTGTTCTAATGCAACATCACCCGCAGTGGCGTGCTGAACAAACTCAGCTTTTGGGTTGCTACGTGGGTCCGCAGTATATAAGCCGGCCTGATCGGTAAGAATCACCAGCGCATCCGCTTCAATTAAATTCGCCACCAGCGCACCTAATGTATCATTATCACCAAACCGAATTTCATCGGTGACGACCGTATCGTTTTCGTTGATGATAGGAATCACCTTTAAATCCAGCAAAGTACGTAACGTACTGCGTGCATTAAGATAACGTTTTCTATCCGCCAAATCATCGTGCGTGAGCAATACCTGTGCGGTGTGTAAATCATGTTCGGCAAAGCAGCGCTCGTACATTTGCACTAAACCCATTTGCCCGACGGCCGCCGCCGCTTGTAGTTCATTCACCGCAGTTGGACGCTTTTTCCAACCTAATCGTTGCATACCTTCGGCCACTGCACCACTTGAAACTAAGACCACCTGTTTACCTTGCTTCACAATACTGGCAATTTGTGCTGCCCACGCGACAATGGCAGCTTGATCCAAGCCGTTGCCATTATTCGTCACGAGGCTAGAGCCTACTTTAACGACAATCACTTTTGCATCATGTACCAGAGATTTCATTTTCCAACTCTTGAGCGTCTTGCGCTTTGCTGTCATCTATGTGTTGCATGATGGCATAGGTGAGTTCTTTACAACCAATACCGCTAATGGCGGATATCGCAAACACACGGCCTTTCCAGCCATAGTCTTTGACAAACTGTTTTACTGCTTGCTCTGAATCTTGCAGCATGTCGATTTTATTTAGCACTAACCAGCGCGGTTTTTCATAGAGGGCTTCATCATACTTTCTAAGCTCTTCAACAATCGCCTTAGCCTCATGCACCGGGTCAACGGCCTCATCAAATGGTGCAATATCGACCAAATGCAACAATAAAGAGGTGCGCTGCAAATGGCGTAAGAATTGATGCCCAAGGCCTGCACCTTCAGCGGCACCCTCAATAATGCCGGGGATATCCGCAATCACAAAACTACGTTCAGCATCTACCCGCACTACGCCTAAATTAGGGTGCAAGGTAGTAAAAGGATAGTCGGCTACTTTCGGTTTTGCAGCAGAAACTGAGCGGATAAAGGTTGATTTACCGGCATTTGGCATGCCAAGCAAGCCAACATCAGCCAACACCTTCAGTTCTAAATAAAGCTCAAATTCCTCACCGAGTTCACCTTTGGTGCATTGGCGCGGCGCACGATTTAAACTGGATTTAAAGTGTACGTTGCCCAAACCACCCTTGCCGCCCGCAGCCATTTGCGCGCGTTGGCCATGCTCACTTAAATCCACCAGCAATTGACCGCTAGACTTATCCGACACCACCGTACCCACAGGCACGCGCAACACCATGTCTTCACCTTTGGCACCATAACACTCGGCACTGCGACCATTTTCACCACGCTGCGCTCTGAATGATCGAGTATAGCGATAATCCACTAAAGTATTAATGTTGCGGTCTGCTTCAAGAATGATAGAGCCACCGCGACCACCATCACCGCCACTGGGGCCGCCCATTGGCTCGTATTTTTCACGACGAAACGTGGCGACGCCATTACCGCCATCGCCCGCGTAGATTTTAATGGTTGCTTCGTCTATAAATTTCATAATTGTGTGAGTTTACCAAATACCAAATAAAAAAGCCCCATCAAACGATGAGGCTTTGAAATTTGCAATGTAACTTAAGCAGGAATAATGCTTACAGTGTGGCGTTTTAAAGCGCCTTTAATTGCAAAAGAAACTTTACCGTCAGCTTTTGCGTATAGAGTATGATCTTTACCCATGCCAACATTTTCACCAGCATGCATTTTTGTACCGCGCTGACGCACGATAATGCTACCAGCTGAAACCAATTGCTCACCAAAGGCTTTTACGCCCAAACGTTGTGAGTGTGAATCGCGACCGTTACGTGAACTACCGCCTGCTTTCTTGTGTGCCATGATTTAATCCTTTAATTACTTATTTAGCAGCAATTGCTTCAATTTTGATTTCAGTAAAACTTTGGCGATGGCCTTGTGTTTTACGGTAATGTTTACGGCGACGGAATTTAAAAATCATCACTTTGTCACCACGGCCATGTGAAAGCACTGTGGCTTTTACAGTTGCGCCTTTAATAATTGGTGAACCAATGGTCGTTTTATCGCCATCAGATACCATTAAAATTTGATCAAGCGTGACAGTGCCGCCCACTTCAACTTCAAGTTTTTCAACTTTTAATCTTTCGCCTGCGACGACGCGATATTGCTTACCACCTGTTTTAATTACTGCATACATGATTGAGCCTTAAATTACGCTTTCTAAAGAACTCGGCATTATACGCAAATCGCGATGCATTGCAAACCAAATTCGCAACACACCCTAAAAAAATATCACGCCCGCCTAAGTAGGGTGATTATCTCATGATTTGTCGGCCTTCAACTCAATACACCTGAATAGGCTGTGATAAAATAGCGGCAAAATTTATAGGTGCATTCTCGTGATATCCAGTGTCATTTCGTCCAACCGTACCAACCAGCTCAACGGCGTGCAAGACTGCATTGCAAAAGATATGTTGAGCGTCAATGCTGTGATTGAGAAATCACTCTACTCTGAAGTCACGCTCGTCAATCAGGTGGCTAATTACATTATCAATAGCGGTGGCAAGCGCTTGCGCCCAATGCTGGTGCTTTTGTCTGCCGGCTTGTTTGGCCCCATTAAGCCTGAGCACCATCAATTGGCTGCCGTGGTTGAGTTTATTCACACCGCCACCTTGCTGCATGATGACGTGGTGGATGAATCAGCAAAACGGCGTGGCCAAAACACGGCCAACGCACTTTTTGGCAATGCGGCCAGTGTATTGGTGGGTGACTTTGTCTACTCTCGTGCTTTTCAGATGATGGTTGCCGTACAAAATATGCGCGTGATGGAAGTATTAAGTAACGCCACCAACGTGATTGCCGAGGGCGAAGTGCTGCAATTATTGAATGTACACAATGCTGACATTTCAGATGATGCTTATCTAAAAGTGATTCACTACAAAACCGCTAAATTATTTGAAGCCGCAACGCGTCTTGGCGCGATTATTGGGAACGCCACGGCCGATGAAGAAGAAGCGCTCAGTCAATACGGTATGCATATCGGCACCGCCTTTCAGTTGATTGATGACGTGCTCGATTTAAGTGGTAACGTGTTGGAAATTGGCAAAAATCTGGGGGATGACCTGAACGAAGGCAAACCCACTTTGCCATTACTGTTTGCCATGCGCCACGGCACACCGGCTGAGTCACACGCCATCAAACACGCCATTACGCATGGCGGCCTGCAAGATTTCTCTACCATCCTTAGTGCTGTTGAGCGCACGGGTGCTTTGCAGCATGTACGCTTAGTGGCTGAAAAAGAAGCCGCACTTGCGCTTGTGGCCATTCAACATATTGCCGATTCACCTTACAAAATTGCATTACAAAACTTGGCGGAGTTTGCGGTAAAGCGCAATTTTTAATAAAATTTTACAAATTATCGCCACATGTACACACTATAATTCATGGTGATTGGGGGCGTACATGATTAAAAAGTGGTGTTTTTTCTTGGTGTTGTTGTGCGGCATGCAGACCAACACTTTTGCACAACCAGCCGAACCTGCCAAAGACACCGTTAAAGTCGGCATTTATATTACCAACCTCTACGATTTTGATTTGGCCGATGGCAGTTTTGTGGCCGAATTCTGGACATGGAGCCTGCATAATAACGATAACTTGAGCTTTAAAGACACCCAAGAAGTCATTAAAGCTAAAAAAACAATTTGCTCTAATTTTGCCACGCAAAAAAAAGCCAATCTCAATTGGGAGCAAAAAAAATGCGTCGCCACCATTTTGCAAGATTGGGACATTCGAAATTTTCCGTTTGACACGCAAGAACTGGTCATCAACTTAGAAGAAACCATGCTTGATTCCGCTGCGGTGGCCTATGTGGCGGATACCGAAAATTCCAAAATCAACCACAACTTATCGCTTGATGAATGGCACATCAACGCTTTCAACATTCTGGCCAAAAATGCCGAATACAACACCACGTATGGCGACCCGGAATTGCAAGGCAGCAGCAGTTACCCTAGCGTACAAGCAACTGTGAGTCTTTCAAGAACATCTTCCTGGACGACCTTTATTAAGCTCGTCACCGGCTTATATGTAGCTTTTTTAATTGCGCTTATGGTGTTTAGAATTAAGCCACCCGATTCTGATAACCGCGTTGAACTAGCAGTGGGCGGGCTATTTGCAGCGGTGGGTAATAAATACATTGTAGAAAGTATTGTGCCGACATCCACACAAAACACCATGATCGACAATATGCACAACATCACGTTTGGGGCGATTTTATTGATTGTAATTATGGTGATTTATATTTCCAGCCAATTTTACGAAGGCCACCAAGA
>JAKQTB010000174.1 GCA_029569495.1 Pseudomonadota bacterium
CTTTTAATTTTTACCCAAAGCTTGGCGTGGAAAATGACGCTTCTCACGCATTTTATTTAGGGGTTGAGCTTGCGCGCGCGCAAATTGCCTGGCAACTCAATAAACGTTATGTGCAAGATGAAGCGCTCATGTGGGGGGTAAATTCACGCATGGATGAGGTTTTGAAAAATATAAATGATTCGCCAAGGCAGTCGCACCGTGAACTATCTCTCAAAGAAAAGCAGCACAAAAAATGATTTATGAAGTCATTGTGAGTACCATTAATGCTGAAGGTCAGCCACACGTAGCACCATTTGGTGTGCGTTATGAAGGTGACTTGGTTGTGATTTCACCCTATAAACCCTCTACAACGCTAGCTAACATTTTAGCAACGCAGCGCGCCGTGCTGAATGTGGTGGATGACGTGCGCGTATTTGCTGGGGCGCTCACAAAGCAGCAAGATTTAAATCTAGTTGCCACTGAAATCGTTAATGGATTTAGGTTAAAAAATGTTCTATTACATAAAGAGTTAAAACTGCAAACATTTGAAGACGATGTTCAACGACCGCAATTATTTTTGCAGGTGGTGAGTGAGCAATATCATCAACCTTTTCAGGGTTTTAATCGCGCACAAGCAGCTGTAATTGAATTAGCTGTACTGGTTAGCCGCCTGCATATGCTGCCTAAAGAAAAAGTATTATCTGAAATGGCTTATTTGCAAATTGCCATCGATAAAACCGCAGGTGAGCGAGAACTACAGGCATGGAATTGGTTGATAGATAAAATCACGAATTTTTATGCAGAACAAACCGGCGATAACCTTGCATAAAAGTTCTCAAATTGGCAATTTAAACATCATGCAATTACTGATCAGTGTCACAAGTGTGCAAGAAGCGCAAATGGCTTTAACGCATCAGGTGGAAATTCTAGATTTAAAAGACCCTAACGCTGGTGCATTAGGTGCATTGCCATTCGATGTGATTACTGAGGTTGTGCAGTATGTTAAAAATCAAGCGGAAAATACAACACCATACATCAGTGCAACCATTGGCGATGCGCCGATGTTGCCAGAGGTACTAGTTGAAAAGGTTGAGCGCTTGCAGGTTACTGGTGTTGATTATATAAAAATCGGCTTTTTTGCGGCAGATGATTATCAGTCTTGTTTGAATGCGCTTCAACCGATTACTCAGGTAGGTGCAAAAATCATCGCAGTGTTATTTGCCGAAAACACCTATTCGGCAGCGTTAATTGAAGCTATTCAGCGTGCAGGTTTTGTTGGTGTGATGTTAGATACCACCAATAAAAATGGACAAACATTGTTTAATTATTACTCAACTATTGCGCTTGCGGAATTTGCAGAAAAAGTCATAAAGAATGACATGATGCTAGGTTTTGCGGGTTCATTAAAAGCACAAGATGTGGTGAAACTTAAAGCGCTTAATCCAACATATTTAGGTTTCAGGGGTGGGGTGTGTGATAATTTTCAGCGGCAATCCAGCTTAAATTCAGAGAACATTCGATTAGTGCAAAATGCGATGGAATTTTGTTGCATAAAACCAACAAACTAGGCGCTAAGTCGCAATTTAATTGCTTTCAGGCATTGCCTTAAGCGTTGAGTGTGCGTAGTATCCGCGTATACAGTTTGTATAAATGCACTTTCTTCTAATCCTTGGAGTAGAAAGCTGTAAACGGATTTTAGATGGTCTATCAATTAGGAGTTAAACGAATGAAAAAGAATATTATCAACTTAGCAGTTGCTACAACATTAGGTTTAGCAGCATTTGCTGCTTCTGCAGAAGATATGTACCGTGGTTCATGGTATTTAGTACCAGGTGCAACTTACATGAACACTGACAGCGATTTAGACGCTAACAATGGTGGTGGTGCATTTCTTAAATTGGGTAAAGAATTAAGCCCAAGCTGGGATATTCAAGGTGGCCTTGGCTACAACCGTGCGAGTGAAGATACTGGTATTGCGGGTGTAGGTGGTCGTTACAAACAAACTACATTAGGCTTAGATGCTTTGTATGTGTTCAGCCGTGAAAATTTCCGTCCATTCTTATTGGCTGGTTTAGGTGCTGCACGTAACAATGTTGATTACAGCCTCCCAGGTTTTGATGTTGATGGCAAAAAGACATCATGGTTAGCCAACGTAGGTTTGGGTGCGCAATACCTGTTTAACGATTCTTTTGGTTTACAAGCTGACCTGCGTCATCAATGGAGTCGTGCAAAGGTTAAAATTGATAACGGTGTAGTTGGTGCTAGTGATTCAGGTACAATTGGCAATACGCTGTTAAACTTAGGCGGCATATTCCGTTTCGGTGCCCCAGCACCTGTGCCAGTCGCGGCTGTTGAACCAGAACCAGCACCAGTGGCTGCTGCTCCAGAACCAGCACCTGCTCCAGCACCTGAGCCAGTGGTTTGCAAACCAACTAGTGAAACAATTACAGTAGGCGCTGAAAAACTGTTTGGTTTTGATAAAGCGGCTCTTAAAGATGAAGGTAAAGCTGCGTTAGATGAAGCTGCTGCAAAAATTAAAGCTAACCCAGAAATCAAAGCAGTGATTGTAACTGGTCATACTGACCGTATCGGTTCTGAGGCTTACAACCAAAAACTTTCAGAGCGTCGTGCTAAACAAGTGGCTGATTACTTAGTTGGCCAAGGTGTTGATTCATCACTTATCTCAGCTGAAGGTAAAGGCGAGTCAGAGCCAGTTGTTCAGTGCACAGGCAACAAAGCAACGAAGAAATTGATTGAATGCTTACAACCAAACCGTCGCGTTGAAATTCGCGCTGAAGGTACTAAAGAAGTAGGTTGCAACTAAGTAGTACAAATTGGTGAGCTTGCTTATAAATTAGCAGGTAAGCCCTAAACAAAAAACCCCGTGAAAGCGGGGTTTTTTGTTGCCTGAACACTATTGAGCTGATTTTAGTCGTTATAATGCAACCATGCATGTTACTCATTCTTTAATATCCGCAGACACCATTATTGAGGCACGCTGGGTGTGTCCAGTTGTTCCCAGTCATACAGTGTTAGAAAATCAGTCTGTGATTATTCAGGCTGGAAAAATCACAGAGATTTGCGCGACCGAGTTTGCGCGCACCAAGT
>JAKQTB010000179.1 GCA_029569495.1 Pseudomonadota bacterium
AATTCAAAGCGGAACTCTTCTTCAGTGAGTTTAGCAGGTGGTGTTTTGTTTGCGCCATTGTCTTTTAACACTTGTACCAAGGTACCTTCAGTAGCGGCCAAATCTTGCAACAAGTTAGGCGAAACGGTTAAGCGGTCACAGCCCGCTAAAGCAATTAACTCACCTGTGTTACGGAATGAAGCACCCATCACTACTGTTTTGTAGCCATGCTCTTTGTAGTATTGGTAAATAGCACGCACTGAAACCACGCCTGGGTCTGTTTCTTGTGTGTATTCTGTTGTTGGGTTTTTTGCTTTGTACCAGTCAAGAATACGGCCCACAAATGGTGAAATCAAGAATACGCCCGCTTCAGCGCAAGCACGTGCCTGACCAAAACCAAATAACAATGTAAGGTTACATTGAATGCCTTCTTTTTCAAGAATCTCACCGGCTTTGATGCCTTCCCAAGTTGAGGCTAATTTAATCAACACGCGGTCTTTGCTCACACCTGACTCTTCGTAAAGTTTGATTAATTTACGGCCTTTGGCCACCATAGCGTCTAAGTTGAAAGACAAACGTGCGTCCACTTCAGTTGAAATACGGCCAGGAACAACTTTCGTAATTTCTGCACCAATTAACACGGCTAATTTGTCAGCAGCGTTGTCAATTTGTTGTGCTTTAGTACCACCTTGTGCTTTTGCATAGGCAATCGCAGTTTCAATTAAAGGTGCGTATTGTGGCAATTGGCTTGCTTTTAACACTAATGATGGATTAGTGGTTGCATCCACTGGCTTTACTGCTTTAATCGCTTCAACATCGCCTGTGTCTGCCACAATTGTTGTCATCGCTTTGAGTTGATCTAATAAATTTGCCATACTGCCTCCTGAAAAATAATCGCACTGAAATGTTTTAAAATTTTAGCTTGTAAATTTTTATAAAATTTAGCTGGTGATTATAACTTAAATAAAACTGGTTGTCAGTGCCAGCGCGGCAACTTGCGCCATTTCGTAGCATTATTTACTCTTCAAATTGTGTAGCTACCAGCGGCAGCCTAATGGTAAATGTTGTGCCTTCATTCAACATGCTTTCAACAAAAATACGACCGTGATGTTTTTGAATGGTCACATCCACAAAATATAGGCCTAACCCAGTGCCTACAGGTAATTGGTACTCCCCTTCAACGCGGCTGAAGCGTTTAAACAATTTACTCACTTTTTCTGGCGGGATGCCTGGCCCGGTGTCGGTGATGTTTAACACCATTTCGTCATCCACTTTACTAAGAACAATCTGCACCGCGGTGTTTGGCTGTGAATACTTAATGGCATTGGATAATATGTTGGCAATTGCGCGTTGTAAAAGGCCAAAGTTACCTTGAATCCACATCGGCTCATCACTTAAACTCGCATTGAGCTTGATGTGATTAGATTGCGCAAGGGTGTACGCATCATCCAGCGTTTCTTGCAGTAAGCCATTCACCTGAATATCGCTAAACTTGCTGGTATCCACCATTTCTGCGCGGGAAGATTGCAAAAACTCATCGGCCATATTCAAGGCACGATTGAGCATTTGCGTCACACGCAATGCTGATTTGCTAGAAGTGGCATTTTCTACTTCTTCCAACTGCATAATTGCTGCGGCCAAAGGCGCGCGAATGTCATGTGAAATAAACGCCAGCGTATCTAATCTTTTTTGCTGTGATTCGCGCAAAAATTGCGAAGTAATTTCAACCTTGGCAATGCGTGATTGCATTTCATCGCGCGCTTGAATAGATTCTAAATTTGCCTTTTCAACCCCCAATTGCCCAAGTTCTGCTTGCAACTCTTTTAGGGCATTATCCAAATAAATCTGTGCTGACTCCAGCTTGCGCCAACTCCATATCGGGTAAGTTAGCAATATGGCAATCAATGCGCCTGCTGGTGGCACCCACACATTTAAATATTGCGGTAAGGCAATTGCCACAAAAGTCACGGCAAGGTAGTAGTCCGCCACCAAACATAGCGCTTTAAATGGACTCAATCGAGGTAAAAACAAGAGGGGCAACACTGACAACATCATGACAATGATACAAGTAAGCCAAATGGGTGCATGCTGAATTAAATTGCCACTACGCATGCCGGCAATTGCATTGGCATGAAACTCAACGCCCGGCATGGGTTGCGACAAGGCTGAAACGGGTGTTGGCAGTGCATCCCCTAAACCAGCGGCGGTTGCCCCCACCAGCACGATTTTATCTTTGAAAAAATTAACTGGAAATTGGCCACTCAGCACTTGATGGTACGAAATACGCTGAAAATGTCCTGGTGGGCCTAAAAACTTCACATAGCGCCTATCTTGTGTAAGTAACGCACTGGCAGCGGGCTTAAAATCTACATTGAATAATCCATGATGAACTGGCTGTGGTGCGCTCGATATATTCGCCGGCAACTGCCCTGCCAGCGCCAATACTGCTTGCGAAAAATGTCGTCTTAAATCGTCTTCGGCTGGTTTTCCCGCTAAATCTTCCGCCTGCAAGCCCTCCGCTTTTAAGCCTTCCCAAAGGTAAAAACTGCGGGCAATGCCATCTTCATCTAACGGCACATGTACGCGGCCTAACCCCGCTGCAGATTCAAGCAAATGTGCTGTTGGTTGGCTTAATTTAACTGGCGCACCAAAATATGGCACTTCCAAAAGCATTGGCAGCACCACATTGTCTGCAACTTTAAACGCTTGCGCCAACGCGATATCTGCCTCTGGTTCATTAAGATCAGGCTCTGCAAAAATCACATCAAATCCAATCACTTTGGCATGCGCCCGATGAAGCTTTTCCACCAGCATCGCATGGCGCGTGCGCGACCATGGCCAACGGCCAATCTCACTCAAACTTTTTTCATCAATCGCCACAATCACAATATCTGCCGGTGCAGGCGAAGCAGAAAGATAACGACCTAAATCGTAATGCAGATAATCAAAACGTGTGAACAGCGCACTTAATGTAATCGTCAGCGCAATTACTGACAGCACAAGTGCCGTGAACAAGCGGTCGTCTAATGGCGTTAGTTTTTTAAACATCTCGCGTTAAGCATAATTGTTTATGAAATTTTTCGAAAGTCATCAGTTTGGCAATTCAACACGAAAGAATGATCAGACAATACTCTACATTGTGGCTAAAAATTTCACGCCTGAAAATCATGTTTTCCAGCCTCAAAATGTACGAGAAAAAAATGATGCTCTGGAAGCCTTTATTTATAAGGCTTCCAGAGCATCAAAAAAGGTTGCAACAAAAAATCAGCTAAAAACAACCATGATGAATGGTTATTTTGCGCTATTGCTAACGTAAAATCTTCCCTACTTTAGAAATCATTTTGTCTTGGGGATTAGCCTTCTGAGGTTGATTTTTCAGCAGATTTGGCGTAGATATCACACGCCAATAATATTCACCTTGCGTGAGTTGCGCGTGCGCAAATGCAGGTGCTAATGTAACCTGTGTCAGGGTCGTCATCGTCTCATATACTTTGTTTTGAAAATCAGCATCTCGGGCGATTTGCAAAGTATAGATTGCATTGTTAGGGTTGGGCGTCCACGCAAAAGTAAGCGACGTATCAGCAATTTGTGTAGCTGCTGTAGGCGCTAATAATTCAAGCGCGGCTAGCGGACGAGCTTTTACAGTAAAGCTATGAACTGCACTTTGTCCTTGTAGCCCGTGCACCTCTTGCGCTCTAAGCCGCAAATAGTATTGGCCATCTGCCAAGTCCGTAATCGCCAATGTTGCATTCTGTTCTGCCTGCGTCACATATTCATGCACAATCTGGGTAAATTCCGGATCGCGCGCGAGCTGGCTTACAAAGGCAACCACCTCAGTTTGCGGCACTAAATTAAACGCCGCATGATTTTTCTCAAACTGTTGTTTAAAACCACTGACATCGGGTGAATCAGGCAACACAATCGGCGGCAAAGGCGCTTGATTTTTTTCAACCACACTGCCGTAACCCTTCGCCAACAACACCTCTTGCCCTGCTGCAGAAAAAGCCACTTGTCCTTCTATGGTTTCTTGTAATGCTATATCGGCACCTGTTGCTACCCTAAACTGCGTGCCACGCACCGCCGCAATGGCCGATGGCGTTTCAATTTGCATTGAGTTACCAATGGTGCGGTTTGGATTCGCTTCAATTTCCGTACGCCCGTTATTGAGTTTTAACAAACTCACAAACGTTTCTTTGCCGGCATATTGATAGCTGGCATGAATTTCAATACTCGAATTTTGCTGCACATCCACCACTGAGCCATCGGCAAAACGTAATTTTGCCACGCTATATTTGCCTGTTTTAAGTTTATCGCCCTGCGTCAAAGCGTCACCCACTTTAATAGCGCGTGGCGTTTGCTGTTGTGCTGAACTGGCCATCACATCACCTGAAGCCACCAACACCTGAACATTCGCAGGCGTTTTTTTAAGCAGCGCTAGCGGAATAATCAACACCTGCCTTGGTTGCAGTTTTTTTGACAGCGGATGCTGATTGTGTGAAGACAGCTTAGCGATGCCAGCGCGCGTTGCAAGGTACTTACGGTATATTAGCTCAAATGAATCATTGGGTTTTACCGTGTAATGCCAAGCGGTTTCAGCTGCATGCTCTTCTGCAAAAGCGCTGTAAACGCACATGAGCGAACAGAATACCACCACATAAGTAATAAAATGCTTCATGCTATTGACTGCGTTCAAGACGATACCCTTGCTGATAAATTGAGGTTAATTTCCACCCATATTCAGGGGTTAATTTTAGTTTAGTACGCAAATGGCTCACATGTACATCTACTTTACGTGTTTCAACATCTGAACTCGAGCCCCAAACCACTTGCATTAAGTGTACGCGTGAAAGCAGCGCACCTTCATTTCTTAAAAAGTATAAGGCTAAATCAAACTCTTTGTCGGTCAGCTTCACTTCTTGACCATCAATCGTCACTAAGCGCTGTTGGCTATCTATTTTTAAAGCACCAAATTCACTGACAATATTATTTTTATGTTCTGTACTGGAACGTCTAATCAGTGCATTGATACGAGCAAGCAACACCGGGCGACTTACTGGCTTAACAATATAATCATCTGCACCAGATTCAATGACATGTACGATGTCTTCTTCGTCACTACGTGCAGTCAAAAAAACAATGGGTGGCGCTTTCTTAGATCTAAGCTTAATGCTTCCCATTACATCTAGACCGCTCATATCCGGCATCATAAAGTCAAACAAGCACAAATCGTACTGCGCATCAGAGAAGTTGCGCAAAAAATCCAGGCTCAAAGTGAAGAGTTTAACTTCAAATCCCGCCGAACTTAGCCACTCAATAATCAAACCTGCATAAGTTGAATCATCTTCTAAAAAAGCGATTCTTGCCTTTTTTACCATCTCCAAAATACGCCTACCTTTACTTATGATGTTTTAAATTAACCACTGGCGTACAATTGGCCAATAACCCTTAACCTAGCAGTAATATCACAAATTATGTTTAGGGCACTAAAATTTAACAATTTTTTACATAAAAAATTATCAATAAAAATAGATATTAATATTTTAAATCAACTAGTTGGTTAAATTATGTACCATCAGCGTTGCCACTGTCAAATCTGCACTCGTGCCTGGATTTAGCTTTTGATCTTTTAGCGCAGTATCCCACGCCAACAATTCACTCTGTTGTAGTTTTGGGTTTTCAGATTGCCAGAAAGACGCCTCTCGCAGCTTCGCCTGCATCATCACTTCCGTCGCTATTGTATGGCCATGTTTACGAGCAATATGGGTATCTGGCTGTCGTGCCAAAAAGCCTAAATAAACTGCGGTTGTTGCCCATGCCAGATTTTGGCCTTTGTTATTGAAGTGTTGCCAGCGCTGTAGGCCATCCTGAAAACGCGGAATACCCACATTAAAAATATCCGAAAAATTATGGGAATATTGCCATGCAATGCGGTCATGATTTTCCGCAGCCTGCATCAATGCCAATAGCGTTACCTGTGGCTGAGCATGCACATCATACTGGCTCACTTCACCCAAGCCTGCCGGGTTAGCTAAAACAATTGCGCTTGACGTGTCTTCTGCATCTATAACACTTAAATGATGTAGACAATCTTGTAGCGCGGCCTGCAACGCCTCATGGTTAAAATTTACTTCGCTCTTTAACTGTAAGGCCGCCTGAATCATTGGCGCACATAGTAAAATAATGCCGAGATTGGTATTTAAACCAACCGCCTCTTGCGTTGCTTGCACTGCAGATAAAATACGCTCGCCCACTGTTAAATTGGGCTGTGCAATCACTAAAGCAGACGCCTCAGCGCTCAGTATGAAGTCACTAATCTGCATACCATGACCATCAGAAAAAATATGCACATTTCCTGGCTTGAGGGCTTCAAGCTCAGCCATGCAGGCAAGTTTATAAGCATTGGCAATTTTTTCTGGGGTCATGTTGTGCTAAAAGGTGGTACGATTAAACGATAGTGTGATTAAACAGTAGTGCCATTCAATTGACGCAATAAATCATCAACTAATAATTCAGCAATATTGATTTCACAAACGCTTTGCAAGCCTCGCCATGCGGGAATACTATTGACCTCCAATACTTGCAGTTCGCCTGCTTTGTTACGTATCACATCTACACCACAATAGGCCATATCAAGCGCAATGGCGGCCTGCGTGGCAATGTTCAATACATCCAGGTCAATAATACGCTCACATTTTGCGCCTAACGCCACATTATGCAACCAATGTTCCCCGGTACGACGCATCGCCACCTTTGCCTGATGATTCATGACAAAAACGCGATAATCGTGAGTTGCTTCAACAAAAGTTTGCAGATAAAACACCCCATCTACAAAATTATCCATCGGCAAAGGCCATGGAGTTTTTTGATGTAATAGGCGCACCCCCTGCCCTTGCGAGCCAAATAATGGCTTAATTACAATCTGCGCATGACTTTTTAAGTGTTGCCGGATGGTCTGATGCGCATGTTGACGCGATTCGCACACCCAAGTGGGCGGCGTTGAAATACCTGCCTGTAACAATAAAAAGCTCGTCATGGCTTTATCAACGGTGCGCTCAATGGCATGGGCATCGTTATATACAAACGTGCCCAAGCGTTTTAACAAGTGTAGTACGTTCAGTCTGGTGGTCACTTGTTGCATGCTACCGCCAGCAATACCGCGCACAAATGCGGCTTGCGGAACGCCTTCACATTGAGGAATGCGAATGACAGGCTTTAGTCCCGAAAAATCAAGCAGGCAATCTCTGAGGGAAGCAAAGGTTGAAGAAACACCTCGGGCTGCAAAGGCCAACTTAAGTTGCTCGCCATGCCAACCACCTTGCGTTGCAAGCTCATCCGTAAAAATGATCACTTGCTCGAGAGGTGTTTGAAGTGTTTTAGGATCCATTGACTATTCAATAAATAACATTGAATATGGATTATAACCTTTTAATTTAACTAAAAAATGATTTATTGATGAGTGATTCATTTAACTCACCGCCGGTAAATGTTTTGCCGGTGGCCATATTTTTGATACTCACTTTTGCGGGTGAAAATAATAATGGGTCAATTTGGTAAAAATCCATATTGACTGCTTTGAACACTTCCGCAAAAGGCCTGCCATAATCTTTTGAAGCGCAGCTTGGCAACTCTTGGGATAATTTTTCCGCCTCTTTATCACTCGACTTCACCTGCAACTGCACAAACCCTCCAAAAAGAATCGCATCATTGGTACGACCCATGGCCGTTAAAAAATCACCACTCACAGGTGGAATGGGCGCAGTGCCAGCCCCACTGATAATTTGCGCGAGCGGAAAATGAATCGTGTGTGCCTTATGTAGCGCCACCTCTAACACGCGGCCGACGATTTGCACGGTACCCGCTAAGCTTTTGGTAGGTGTCAGGATAAAAGTTAAGTTTTCAGGTTTAACACGGGTATCTTGTGCGACCTTATTAATCACTTCCATTGGAGGAATCTTTTCAGTTTCAAGCACCAGCATGGTAGCTTCGGCACTATCCTGATAATTTAACTCCTTGAATAAGTCTTCTCTTTGCGCAATTGCACGTGCTGGGCCGCTGCCAAGTGAAAAAAACTTCTCATGCTGCAACGCCCAACCAGCGTATTGGCTACCTAAGCAAGCCAGCACCGGTGTTTGAGAATGCACATCCACCAGCAATGGACAATGCTCGAATTGTTTACTTTTTTTAACGCTTACTTTACCCAAGCCGCCCATGCAAATCTCAGCAATCAACAAACCCGCGCGAATACTGCCCTCAGTCTTAATGCCCGCATCAATAATGGTGCAGCCATTATCTAGTTGCGTCACTTCTATGCCAAAAGACTTGGCACCTTTTATCAATTTTTGTAGCAAAGGCGCTGCTAATGCATTAACGCTGACATGTTGAATATTGGGATGCTGTGCCATTCTTTAAGTCCTTATCAGTATCTTTGCAAATTACGTGCTCTTTAACATACCCAATTGCAACTGCAGTTGTTGCGCCTTTTTCAACACTGCCGCGTGGGCTAATTCAGCATTGCCTGCCCTAGCTTCAACCGTGCAAATGGGCGAATCTTCTGCGATTTGCACAGTGTTTTCCCCAAGCAACGGTTGCGGTAGATCAAACACGCCATCAGGCCACTTGAAATCCGCAGCAATTTCTACTGGTTGGTCTGCATAGAGGATATAGTGCGCCTTCGCCCCCTGCACTTTTGGCAAATCAACCAGCTCGCCAGCGCAAGATTTTAAATGCGCTGTGATTGCATTAGGATACAGTGAAAACGTGGCGCTTAAACGTGGATTAAGCTCTAAAATCCATAGCTTATCAATGCTTAAAATTGCATCTAAACTATTGACACCGCGTAAGCCCAATTGCTGCGTTAATTCCTGCGCCGCAACCTCAAATGAAAGTTTCGCCGCATGTGGTAAATCATATGCACTAACTGCCCCGCCATAACGATAAGGCCAACGGTCACTGGGTGCAAGTAATTGCCGATTAAATCCAAGCCCTTGCGCTATTTCACCATTCGCGATAAACAGCATTGAGATGGGTATTCCGTTAATTTTTTCTTGATAATAATCAACCTGTTGCATTGAGCTTAACAATTGCGCCTGATTGATTACCTCGCTCACATGCAGGCCACCCGTGCCGCCCAAGCGCTTGCCCAGCCATTGGGTTGCGTTAACTGGCATAGTCTTTTGTACCGAAGGATGGCAAATATTTAGCGCATCGAGGCGCTTAAAGAAATCAAACCCTTTTGCTATGCGCATGACCGCTGCATCGTTACCGATGACCCGAATTTTAGATGCAACCCAATCAAGCAACTCTGGCAGTGCATCAAAACAGCTGCCGTACAAAAAACCATCAAACTGTGAAAGTTCGAGGGTTAAAAATACGCGCTTAAAATCTGCCACATCTACTTGAAAATTGTGCAATCGAAACTGGTAGGTATGTTTCGCAATACGTACTGTATCTGCATCAGCAAAGGCATCTAGTGTGACCACTTGATGGCCAGCTTCAACCAGTGCGTGCGCATAGGCACGCGCTGAAAAACTTGCCACAATCAAGGTTAGGGATGGGCTACCCCGTAAATGTTCCGCACTAAACTTTGGCACTCAGGGCGCGCGCCACATCAAAAGCCGCCATAAATTCCAAAAAGTTGGGTTTGGCATTAGGTTGCGCTCTAATCAGCATGGATTCAAGTAATTGCTGCTGCGTTTTATATTTTAAATTTCCAATCGCAAGTGCGCCAATTCCCAGCACAGCCGTGTCTGCAATACGCGCGCCATCCGCGCTTGCCTCCACGCCCTCAGCGCCAGATGGCGCTACCGCATTCACATCGGCAATGACTTTTAAATTGGCAGAACCCGAAAACTGTGAAATCTGAATAACACGAACACCAGCAGCCGCCGTACAAAGCGCAATATCTGATGTTGCCAAAATGGCTTGCTTGCTTGCCTCGGACATTCCATCAACTGCACGCAAAGTGATACCGTAACGTTGATTTAAGTGCTGCGCAATTTGCTGTACATCGGCCAGCGTTCTATGTGCCACCAGCGTCACATCCGCACCTTGCTTGGCTGCAATCACCGCCGCGCAACCAGCCACCGGACCAGTCGCTCCAAAAACGGCAACGTGCTTGCCCTGCAAATCTGTTTGAAAATGCTTTTTAAGATGAACTTCAACCTTAGCCACCATTGCCGCCGCTGTGGTAAACGCGCCAGAAGGGTCTGCAAACACTGAAACCTCAAAAGGGGTAAACATGGATTTTTGAGCGGCTTCAAACATGTCCATGGCAAGATCAATGTCACGCCCGCCAATAAAAATGCCCTCGCGCTTAATGCCCGATGGGCTGCGCGAAAAAATCGCATCCTGTACCAAACCGGTGATTTCATTTAATGTGACGTTTGTGTAAGGCATGATGTTGTCAAAGCCAGCATCAAATGCCATGTTCACGTCAAACGGGCTGGCATTTTTGGCCGCCGTGATTAAATGTAATATCGAAACTTTTTCCATTTCAAAGCACTTTCAACACATGAATAATCAGCTTACTGAATTGCCGGCCATTTAACAATCGATAATCCCAAATTATATGGATAAAAAACCACCATACAACTTGTGAATTTAAACACTAAAACCAGCTTAAAATTCTCCGAGCGAAAAAATATGCTCTGGAAGCCTTGTAAATAAAGGCTCGCAGAGCATCGAAAAAGGTTTGGTGTTAAAAAGCATGTAATTTCCTGTTTTTTTACTAATTAGAAACATCCAAAATTGCACCACGATTTTCGCCCCGTACACACTGAAATGTGAGTGCTTTTTCAGCGCAAAAGTGCGCGATAAGTTTTTCTTTTACTTCATGCGCCTGTGCTTCATTGGCAACAATGGCAAAGCCTGTTGGTCCCCATGAACTTTGCCCAAGGCAATGCACGCCTTGGTTTTCTAAAAACTGCAATACTTGCGCAACTTTAAGACTGGCAAATCGGCCCCCTTGCGCTGGTGCAAAGTAGTCACCTGTTGCTGTTTGTAAGGCACAAATCGCACGGCCAAAACTTGGCAAATCTTCTTCAGCCAACGCGGGTAGCGCTTGCATTAATACTTGTCGGCATAATTGTTCAGAAACTTGAGCTTGTGCGGGTTGTAATTGAAGAAATGCATGATGCTCGTTCTCACCACATAACCCTTGGTGCGAGGCATCATAAATAAGAATAATACGCCAGTTTGTTGGAAAATCGGCCCTTGCTATTACAGGTGGAATTTGCGTTTGCGACCCGCGACCGCCATCCACAATCACGCCCCCTTGTAAAAAGGTACCAATACCAATACCAGAGCGCGCACCGCGTGAAGTAATACTGGCAATTTCAACCGGGGTAAGGTTTAAGTCATACAACGCACTAAACGCCATTCCCACCGCTAACGCCAATTGCGTGCCAGAGCCTAGCCCTGCGTGCGCTGAAATGGCTTGATGAATCACAATCGATGCGCCATAAGAAGCTGGCAACTGGCGCGCATGGATGAGTTGCCTTAACACTTTTTCTGCACGATGCGATTCAGCACCGATTACCTGAAGAGTGTGAGCCTTGCTTGCAGTCAACCGTGTGACGGGTTCGGAAAGCGCCACACCAAGGCTACCAAACTTGCGCCCTAGCTCGCCATTCAAATCAAAAAAACCCAAATGCAGCCTTGCATTTGCACTTACCGTCACACTATCTAGATGAAATTGCTTTGTTGACATAAATCAAAGTCTATCAATAAATTTAAATAATCGCTGAAAATACCGATTTGTTAGCCTCAATAGGCTATCCGACTTCGTGAAGTTCAGCGTGACTTCACTTGTCTATTTTGGCATAATGACTCATAAGAGTTTAAACCATAATTCAAATAAAACTTTAAAACTGATTTTTAATTCCACATGAGCCTGATTACTAGGGTTTGTTCATTTGGGTTTATACATTGCGGTTAGTAGTTAGTTTCAAAGCAAACTTGATTTAAATGTAAGTTTCATTCAGCGCAAATTTAAGGGGTTAGTTATGTCCAGCCATGTCATTCCATTCGAAAACCTACGCAATAGCGACGTGCCTTCAGTTGGCGGTAAAAATGCTTCATTAGGTGAAATGATTTCTCAATTAAACGCAAAAGGCGTGCGTGTGCCAACAGGGTTTGCCACCACTGCCGATGCTTATCGAGAGTTTCTTGCGCAAAATGGTTTAGATAAAAAAATCAACGACTTATTAGACAATCTTAACGCAGATGATACGCAAGCATTAGCAAAATGTGGCACACAAATTCGTGCTTGGATTATGGATGCGCCCTTCCCGGCGGCATTAGATAAAGCCATCGCTGAAAACTATGAAATCCTCATTGCAAAATCGGGCAATGGCGCAACGTTTGCAGTGCGCTCTTCTGCCACGGCTGAAGATTTGCCAGATGCCTCATTTGCTGGTCAGCAAGAATCATTTTTAAACATTCATGGGTTAGATAACATTCTGCATGCCATTAAAGAAGTGTTTGCTTCTTTGTATAACGACCGCGCAATTTCATACCGTGTGCATAAAGGCTTTGTGCATGCGGATGTTGCACTTTCAGCAGGCGTACAACAAATGGTGCGCTCTGATATTGGCTGTGCAGGCGTGATGTTTACCATTGATACTGAATCTGGCTTTAAAGACGTGGTATTCATTACCTCAAGTTACGGCCTAGGTGAAACCGTGGTGCAAGGCGCAGTCAACCCAGATGAATTCTACGTACATAAACCAACTTTGGCGCAAGGAAAACCCTCTATTGTGCGCCGCACCATGGGCTCTAAACTCATTAAAATGGTCTTCAGTGATGCCACACGTGCCGGTAAAAGTACGCACACCATTGATGTGGACGCGGCTGATAGCGACCGCTACTCATTATCCGATGCCGATGTGCTGGAGCTAGCGCGTTACGCGACAACAATTGAAGCGCATTACGGCTGCCCGATGGATATCGAATGGGGTAAAAACGGTGTCGATAACAAACTCTACATTTTGCAAGCCCGTCCAGAAACAGTGAAATCGCAAGAAACACTCAACAACGTTACTGAAACGTTTAAACTGAACAAACATAGCGAAAAACCCCTTGTAGTCGGCCGCGCAGTGACTCAAAAAGTTGGCGTTGGCCCTGTGCGCATCGTACTCGACCCGGCTGAAATGCATTTAGTACAACCAGGTGACGTGCTGGTAGCCGACATGACCGACCCAAACTGGGAACCGGTGATGAAACGTGCTTCTGCACTCGTAACCAACCGTGGCGGTCGCACTTGCCATGCCGCAATTATCGCGCGTGAATTGGGTATTCCTGCGATTGTGGGTGCGGTCAACGCAACCGACGTACTCCGTGAAGGCGAAATCGTTACCGTATCCTGCGCTGAAGGCGAATCAGGCTTTGTTTACCACGGTGCAATTGAATACGAAGTGAACACCCAAGCGCAAGCTGCATTGCCACCTGCCCCATGCAAAATCATGATGAACGTAGGTAATCCTGACATGGCCTTTGGCTTTGCCAAAACGCCAAATGACGGCGTAGGGTTGGCGCGTTTGGAATTTGTGATTAACAATATGGTCGGCATTCACCCGAAAGCAATTTTAAATGCTGAAGCCATGCCAACCGCAATTAAAACCATTATTCAGAACCGTGCACGTGGTTACGCTAGCCCTAAACAGTTCTACATTGATAAAGTCGCTGAAGGCGTGGCCACGATTGCAGCTGCATTTTATCCAAAACCGGTGATTGTGCGTACTTCAGACTTTAAATCGAACGAGTACAAAAAATTGGTTGGTGGTGAAATCTACGAGCCAGATGAAGAAAATCCAATGATAGGCTTCCGCGGTGCCGCACGTTACATGGCAGAAGACTTCAAAGAGTGCTTCGCAATGGAATGCGCCGCCATGAAAAAAGTGCGCGATGAAATGGGCTTAACCAATGTGGAATTGATGCTTCCATTCGTGCGTACAATAGATGAAGCCAAGGCGGTAACCGACATCATGGCAGCCAACGGACTTAAACGTGGTCAAAACGGATTACGCCTCATCATGATGTGCGAAATTCCTTCAAATGCGCTGTTAGCGGAAGAATTCTTGCACTATTTTGATGGCTTCTCAATCGGCTCAAACGACCTGACCCAACTCACCTTAGGCATGGACCGTGACTCTGGTATTTTGGCGGATGGTTTTGATGAACGCAACGATGCCGTCAAAGTATTGCTGAAAATGGCCATTAGCACCTGTAACCGCCTAGGCAAATATGTAGGCATTTGTGGTCAAGGCCCATCAGACCACCCAGATTTTGCAGAGTGGTTAGTGGCTGAAGGCATCCAATCCGTGTCGCTCAACCCTGACACAGTGGTCGCCACTTGGCAAAGACTGACTAAAAAGTCATAAATCGCAACCTGATAAATGAGTCATAAGCGTATTCGTTAAGGAAAAGTCGCAATGCAAAAACGTACCGTATTTTTTATATCTGATGGTACTGGCATCACTGCTGGCGCCTTGGGTAAATTGCTGGAGCATTTTCCAAGCACCAATTTTACCCAAGTGAGACTCCCCTTTACTGACACGCTTGATAAAATCAAACTAGCGCAAGACGCTATTTTGCATGCCGCAGAAGAAGATGCAAATCGCCCTGTTGTTATCATGTCACTTGGTGATATGGAATTAAGAAATTCGATTAAAAAATCTGATGCTTATTTTATCGACCTGTTTAACACGTTTATTGACCCACTTGGGGTTGAGTTAAAGCAAAAACCTCTGACTGGCGCGGGTATTGCCCACAGCGTGATGGGCACCAAATATAACGACCGTATGGAAGCCGTCAACTTCACACTCAACCACGATGACGGCATGACGAATTCTGGCCTAGAAGAAGCACAAGTGATACTCATCGGCGTATCACGTTGCGGTAAAACACCTACCAGCGTTTATCTCGCCATGCAGTTTGGCATTAAAGCGGCCAACTATCCGCTAATACCAGAAGACTTCGAACGCGGCACCCTACCCGCTGTTTTACATAAACATCTAGATAAAATTTTTGGCCTCACCATCAAACCCGAGCGTTTGCACGCCGTGCGCAACGAACGTCGCGCCGGCAGTTTTTATGCCTCATTAGATAACTGCAAAAAAGAAATTGCCACGGCTGAAAACTTAATGCGTAACGCAGGTATCACATGGGCTGACTCAACCAGTCGTTCTGTAGAAGAACTATCAGCAATCATATTGGAAAAAACCCGTAAACCTTCGAACGCCTAACTAGACAAAATGAAATTTTAGAGAAGCTAATTTCACCATAGAATAAATAATGCTATTACCAGTTGCATTTATTGGGTTTATTAAACCTGAATAAAACTAGTTGAATGAACCGCTGGCGGAAGGGGCGGGATTCGAACCCGCGTTAAGTTATTCACCTAAACACGCTTTCCAGGCGTGCGACTTAAACCGCTCATCCACCCTTCCGAGATTTTGTTGCTGGAAACTTGCTCAGTTAAAAGCTTAATTGCCAAATTAAAAATTTGGCAATTAATCAAAAACTTTAATTACTTTTGCTTCACAGGTTAAAGATTTCTAGAACCGGACGCATTATAAAACATATCATTACAATATGCTGAGGGTAAGTCATTTAATTGATGCGTTGTCGCAACAAATTTTTATAGATTATTTTTTTGATGGCGAAGTATGAACGTATCCAAAATGCCTTTACCCTTCACTTCAACACCTGTTCTTGCAGTAAATTCGTAATTTTTTTGTAATAGGCGCTGCGTTTCTTCCGATACTTGAATTTCTCCAAGTAAGCCTGTGCTTTCCATACGGCTTGCCATATTGACTGTATCACCCCATAAATCATAGCTAAATTTTGCACTGCCAATGACCCCTGCCACCACTGGACCGGTATTGATACCAATACGCATATTTAAATTAATACCGTTTGCTTGGGAAACTTCTTTTAATACAGCGTGCATCTCCAGCGCCATATTTGCAATACGTTCAGCATGATCATTACACACGATAGGTGCGCCGGAAATCACCATGTAAGAGTCACCAATGGTTTTAATTTTTTCTACCTGATATTTTTCTGCAAGTTCATCAAATTTTACAAACACTTGTGACAGCAATTCAATTAATTGATTTGGCGTCATTTTTTCAGACATTTGTGTAAAATTAATGAGGTCAGCAAACATCACCGTCACTGAATCATAATGGTCGGCAATGCGCATATCGTTGTCTTTTAGGCGCTTTGCAATCGGTGCTGGCAATATATTCAGCAAGAGCTTTTCTGAGCGCGCTTGTTCTAGTTCTAGTGAATGCAATACACGCTCTTTTTGTGCCTGAAAATAACGTAACACGCCATATAGAATGGATGCCGTGCCAGTGATATTCATTAAGAAAAAGGTATCTTTTACGCCAGTTGGTATTGGCATAGCATTGCCAGCAAAGTAAGGATTGAGCTTCCAAGACACAAAGGCTAAGCCTAAAAACAGCAAAAACCAAGGGGTTGATTGACGTGTGCCCAATATCATCAGCGCACCCACTGGGCAAAGTATAGCCCAGATTGCCACGCCACTGGAGGCTGCAAATCCGCCAATCGCCCACTGCATAAAAAACGGCATTACAAGCAACATGACGAGTTGCGTGAAAGTGAAATATTCAAAACGCTTAAATCGATAAAATAAGAAAAGACTGAAGTATGAAACAACTAGGTAAAAGTAAGGAACTGCTGCAATTAACGCATAGCCTTCACCAAGGCCTGAGAGGGTGAATATCCAAAAGATACAGACTAAACTTTCAGCAATCACCAAAAAAGTTAAAATGGATTTACTTAGTGTTGCAGACGTGGGGTTGGAAAACTTTCTCCAAAAGTCACGCGTAAATATCGACGATGTAGCTAAAGCTTGTGACATATGACCTATCGTAAAAATGAACCGATTTGTAAATCAATTGTTACATATTTTTCAAAAGAATGTTGTAAATTATATGATTTTTCAACTTAGTGATGTTTAAAAGCTTTTGTTTTATGAGCTAAAATGAACAAGGTTTTGGTCGATACTTTGAGTAGCATGTGAAAATAAACAGTTGTTGATTTTTTACTTCAGACTGCCACTTTAAACAGTCACTTTGAAAAATGTCGTACATTCGCATAAATATGTTTTATGTCTTATATGCATTATAGGCTTGATTTGCGCAGCTATTAGGTTTATTGTTGTGTTCAAACTGTGGTGTGCAAGAGTCCAGTATTTATAAGCCTTACAGGGCGATTGTGCTAGTTTTAAATAATAGCAAAAAGTTTCTTTTTAGTGCGGTTTAGCAGGTAGATTTACTATATTAACGATAGAAAAACTAGAGGAGTTAGCATGAGTTTAGAGTTACTAAAAGGCCTTGGTGTAAAAATCCCTTACAAAGCCAAATACGATAATTTTATTGGTGGCAAATGGGTTGCCCCTGTTAAGGGTGAATATTTTGATGTTATCACCCCAATTACGGGTAAGCCTTACACAAAAGCGGCACGTTCCAGTGCTGAAGATGTTGAACTTGCGTTAGATGCTGCCCACGCTGCTGCTGATAAATGGGGTAAAACAGCACCTGCAGAACGCGCAAATTTACTCCTTAAAGTGGCTGATCGCCTTGAACAAAATCTAGAATTAATCGCAACGGCCGAAACTATTGATAACGGTAAACCGATTCGTGAAACTATCAACGCAGATATTCCGTTAGCCATTGACCATTTCCGTTATTTTGCCGGCTGTTTACGCGCGCAAGAAGGCTCGCTCAGTGAGTTAGACGAAACCACTGTGGCTTATCATTTTCATGAGCCTCTCGGCGTTATTGGCCAAATTATCCCTTGGAACTTCCCAATTTTAATGGCGGCCTGGAAACTCGCCCCCGCAATTGCAGCAGGTAATTGCGTGGTAATGAAACCCGCTGAATTTACCCCCATCAGCATTTTAATCATGACAGAAGTCATTGCTGATATTTTACCGCCAGGCGTGATGAACATTGTGAATGGTTACGGCCGTGAAGTTGGCGCACCGTTAGCGAACAGCAAACGTATTGCAAAAATCGCCTTTACTGGCTCAACAGCCACTGGCCGCGTGATTGCGCAGGCAGCAGCATCAAATCTCATTCCTGCAACACTAGAATTAGGCGGCAAATCACCTAACGTGTTCTTTGAAGACATTGCCCAATATGACGATGACTTTTTTGATAAAGCCATTGAAGGTTTGGTGCTATTTGCCTTTAACC
>JAKQTB010000203.1 GCA_029569495.1 Pseudomonadota bacterium
GCCGTGATTTTCATAAAGTATTGTGGAATATCGCGCTTTTCAACCAGTGCGCCACTGCGCCAGCCGCGGCCGTCAATCACTTGCTCATTAGCAAGCACAGTGCCGTCCACTGGATCCCAATTTACGGTGGATGTTTTTTTGTAGATTAGGCCTTTTTTAAAAAGCTCGGTAAAAAGCCATTGTTCCCACTTGTAATACTCTGGCTTGCAGGTGGCAATTTCACGGTTCCAATCTACCCCCAGACCCAATTGCTTGAGTTGGGCTTTCATGTGTTCAATATTTTCATACGTCCATTTGGCAGGCGCGGTGTTGTTTTTAATCGCCGCATTTTCGGCAGGCAAGCCAAACGCATCCCAACCCATCGGCTGCATGACGTTAAAGCCTTTCATTTTGTGATAACGGCTGAGAACGTCGCCGATGGTGTAATTGCGCACGTGCCCCATGTGCAAGCGTCCACTTGGGTAGGAAAACATCGATAAACAGTAGTATTTTGGTTTATCTGAGTGCTCTGAGGCGGCGAAGGTTTGGTTGGCTTCCCAGTAGCTTTGGGCAGATTCTTCGACTTCTTTGAAAGGATATTGCTGTTGCATGGTTAAACTATTCTTGAAATTTTTTGGACGGCTTAATTATACCGTGAAGCGGTGATTGCGTCATGGTTTGTCACGTAGCATAATGCTTTGTCAGTCCACAACTTTCCTGCATCACATGCCAGCAATGCTTACTTGTCATTCGTTTCGATAAGGTCACGATAGACGTGCCAACTTGCATGCCCAACGATTGGCATTGCTATAATTAAACCTAGAAAGCTCGTGGCAAAACCAAAGCCGACAAGGACAACAATACAGAAAGCCCAAAGAAGCATAGGTAATGGGTTGCGGACGCAGACGCGCAGGCTGGCCAATGCGGCACTGACTGCACTGGCCTTGCGATCTAGCATCAGCGGTACGGCAACAACGCTAATGGCAAAGATAAAGGCTGCAAAAAATCCTCCAACAGCAAAATAGATAAGCGCAAAAGTGGGTTGTTTAAAAGTGATTACATTGATTGCAACATCAATGAAAGTGGGGAGATTATGATTAAAATAATGCGAGAAAATGCTAAATGAGATTCCAACCCAGATGAGCATGACTGTAATAAGCAGCCCAGCAAAAATGCTCACGTTAATTAAATTCGGCAGCCATGCAGTCAGGCTTGGTATGAGTTTCGGGGGTTCGTTAAGCTCCATGCGCCGACTTAGGTCGTATAGTCCTATAGCCAGAAATGGACCGAGCAGCAGAAATCCAGTGGTTAAGCCAGCCAATAGCCAATAGCTTTTAGCAAAAAAAACATGAATAAACAGGCCCGTTACCGTAAGCGCTGCGCCATAGAAAAGGCTTGCCCAGCCGCCTCGATGCGTGTCCATTACGCCTGCATGGAGCCAGTCGGCGACCGCACTCGGCTTGACTCGCCGAATGACAGGAAAATCCTTGGCAGGGCGCTCATTGACAAAACGATCACTTTTACGCATTAACAACCCCTTTGCAGTTTTAATGACAACGCACTTCAGCTCATTTAAACTGACATACGCATGGTGCTGACTACAATTCTAAGCTTAAGCAAGTGCCAGAAAAATAGTATCCCGAATTTTTGTCACTTCTCCCAACCCATTCACAAACACATGTTTTGGTGCACCTGCAACGCCACTCGTCGCCCAGTCTGTGTAATATTTGACTAACGGTTTGGTTTGGCTGTGATACACATCGAGGCGATTTTTAACGACATCTTCTTTGTCATCGTCGCGCTGAACAAGTTCTTCACCCGTTACGTCGTCTTTTCCCGCCACTTTTGGAGGATTAAATTTAACGTGATAAGTGCGACCTGAGGCAGGGTGGCTACGGCGGCCGCTCATGCGCTCAACAATCGCTTCATCTGGCACGTCGATTTCAACCACATAATCAATGCCAACACCGGCCGCTTTCATGGCTTCTGCTTGCGGAATGGTGCGAGGAAAGCCGTCAAATAGAAAGCCGTTTGCGCAGTCTTCCTCTTTAATGCGCTCACTTACCAAGCCAATAATCACGGCATCTGGCACCAATCCGCCGCTATCCATAAAGCTTTTGGCTTCTAAGCCAAGCGGTGTGCCGGCTTTAACGGCTGCGCGTAACATGTCGCCAGTGGAAATTTGCGGAATGGCAAACTTTTCTTTGATGAACGTTGCCTGTGTGCCTTTGCCTGCGCCCGGTGCGCCAAGAAGAATGATTCGCATGTTGAAGTCCTAAAGAGGGTTGATTTGAGTTTATTTTGAAAATAATTATAGCAGAAGACGCGTGCGTCAATTTTGTAAAATATTGCGCCAAAAACAGTATGATATTTAATGTAAATACCGCATTTTTGATACACAACCTTTTTGGATGTTCTGGAAGCCTTTATTTATAAGGCTCGCAGATCATAAAATTTTTCTCGAGAGGGTTTAAGCGGTTTTTTAATGTTTTCAAGCACTCAATGTTTAGCTTACATAATTGGCTATTTTGACAAAATCAGCCACGCTTAAATTTTCTGCACGCAGTTGCGAATCAACTTGCAATGTTGAAAAGTCTTCGTCTTTTAACCAGTCTTTGAGTGTGTTGCGCAGGGTTTTACGGCGTTGCCCAAATGCCGCCAGTACGACTTTTGCAAACAGGGCTGTGTTGTTGGCAACGTAGGGGAGACTGGCATGTGGCACGCAGCGCACAAAGGCCGACTCAACTTTAGGTGCAGGATCAAAGGCCTCGGGTGGCACGGTGAAGAGATATTCCATGTGCAAATGGTATTGCAACATCACAGAAAGCCGCCCGTAAGCAGGCGTGGAAGGGGCTGCCACCATGCGTTCAACCACTTCTTTTTGCAGCATAAAGTGCATATCGGTAATCGCACTTACGTTATCGAGCAGGTGAAAAAGTATGGGTGTAGAAATGTTATAAGGTAGATTGCCGACCACGCGCAAGTCAGCGCCAAGCGCGCTAAAGTCAAACTTCAGCGCGTCCGAATGATGAATAGCGATATTGTTTTTCGCATAGGCTTGCTGCATCCAACTGATGATGTCACGGTCTACTTCCACCACGTGCAAAAGCTCTAATTTTTGTAGCAGTGGCTTAGTTAACGCGCCCAAGCCCGGGCCAATTTCAACCATTAAATCATTAGGTTGCGGTGAAATAGCTTCAACCAAGCTGGTGATAATACTTTGGTCGGTAAGAAAATTTTGCCCAAAGCGTTTTTTGGCGACGTGTTTCATGGGTGTTGGTGCTGACTGAGTTCAATGGCCAATTCAATGGCGGCCAGCAAGCTGCCAATTTCGGCGTTGCCGGTGCCTGCAAGTGCCAACGCGGTGCCATGGTCAACCGAGGTGCGAATCATTGGCAACCCTAATGTCACATTCACACCCTCACCAAAGCTGGCGTGCTTCAGCACCGGCAAGCCTTGGTCGTGGTACATGCATAAAAAGGCATCCGCATTTTTGAGGTTGTTGGGAGAAAACATGGTGTCAGCTGGCAATGCACCGACTAACTCAAAGCCTTGCGCACGTAATTTATTGAGCACAGGATTGATGGTTTCAATTTCTTCCATGCCCAAATAGCCGCCTTCGCCCGCGTGCGGATTTAAACCAGCGACATAAATTTTAGGCTGTGGTATGCCAAATTTATTGACTAAATCGGCATGCAGAATGCGGATTGTGGTTTCTAAGCTTGCTAAGGTGATGGCGGCTGACACATCTTTGAGCGCAAGGTGTGTGGTCGCCAGCGCTACGCGCATGCCGCCGCCCACTAGCATCATCACCACTTGTTTGGTGTTGGTGAGTTCCGCCAAGTATTCGGTATGACCCGTAAAGGCAATGCCTGCATCGTTGATTACCCCTTTGTGAACGGGGGCGGTGACCATGGCATCAAAGCTGCCATTCAGGCAACCTTGTGCGGCTGACTTTAGCGTATTTAATACATAAGTACTGTTGTTTGGGTTGAGTTGGCCGGCAACAACGGGTTCTGCGAGCGCATGATGCAGTACCTGCAAACCACCGTTACCTAAATGCGGCACTTCATTTGCGCAAATGTGATCAGCACAAATATGCAGCGGCAAATTGAGCATTTGCGCCCGCTGTTTAAGCGCATATTGGTCTGCAATAACGATGATATTTGCGGCAAGGGGTATCTGCGCTAACTTCACGCATAAATCAAGGCCAATGCCCGCTGGCTCGCCAGCGGTAATGGCAATTCTAGGGCGCTGCGCTGTCACAGATTAGAATTTATCTTCAAGTCTCAGTTCTACATAAGCACGGTCGCGCAATTCGCGAATCCAGTCTTGATAGGCTTCTTCGCCTTTACGTGCGCGGATTTCCTGGCGTGCTTTTAAGCGCGCCGCTTCTTTGGTCATGTCTTGCCCGCGGCGCTCAAGTACCTGAATCACGTGCCAACCAAACTGGCTACGTACAGGTGCGCTAATTTCATTTTCTCTGAGTTCGTTCATCGCTTTTTCAAACTGCGGCACGGTGTCACCCGGGTTTACCCAGCCTAAATCACCGCCGTTGGAAGCGGTTGAATCTTCAGAGTATTGTCGTGCGAGGATTTCAAATTTTTCGCCATTATCCAAACGTTCTTTGATATTCTCCATTTTGGTTTTACCTTCAGCTTCAGACATGATTTCTGAAAGCTTAATCAGGATATGTCGTGCGCGAGTTTGTTGCACAACAAGAGGCGAGTTACCGCCACGCTTATTCGTGAGTTTCAATATATGGTAACCATTCGGGCTACGTATTGGTTCAGACACCTCGCCAATTTGTAGGTTTTTTAGGGTTTCTAAAAATAAATTCGGCATTTGCGAGCCTTTTTTCCAGCCTAAATTACCGCCTTCAAGCGCGTTTGGCGCGTCCGAGTAGCTGGCGGATACTTTGGCAAAACTCGTTCCAGCGCTCAGTGCTTTTATAGCCTCTTCAACTTTGGCTTTGGCTTTTTGGATTTCTTCTGTTGCGCCTTCTTCAGGGGTGCGAATCAAAATGTGTGAAATTTCAAATTCATCCAAGCTTTCACCGCTGTTGGATTGGTTGGTTAAGTAATTATCCACTTCAGATTCGGTCACATTCACGCGACCTTCGACCTCGCGCTCACGCAGGCGCGCCAGTGTGATTTCATTGCGAATATCGTTTCTGAACTTACGCATGCTGATACCGTCTCGGGTCAGCGCTTCAGAAAATTCTGTCAGTGTCAGATTGTTTTGGTCTGCAATTCGCTCTATGGTTTTATCTAACTGACTATCTTCAACTTTTAAGCCAGTTTGCGCTGCATATTGAATTTGTAGCGTGTCAGAAATCAGGCGCTCAAGAATTTGTTTACGCAACAGTGCTTCATCGGGTAATTCTGCGCCTTGTTTTTTGAGTTGCGCCGTGACAGTTGCAATACGACCTTCTAGCTCTTGCTCAGTAATCACGGTTTGGTCTACCACCGCCACAATGCGGTCTAATTTCTGAACTTCAGCCGCTACTATATTGAATGAAGCGGCTAAACAAACGTACAAAAATACGCGACTAAAAGATTGAATATATTTTTGCAAAATAATTACTCGTAATAAGATTGTTGATTAGAGTCTGGAATCAGGCCAGAACTCACATAGCCAGGCACACTACGTTTAATGACGGATAACGGATTGTTGCCAATCGAGGCTAATCCACCCAATTCTAACTGAAAGAACAAGGCATAGTTAGCATCGGCCGTTGCTGTTTCTACGCGTTGGATAAGCGTTCTGGCTTGCCAGCAGCCCGCATTGTATTCTAGGCCAGCAATGCTTTCAATGAGTTGTTTCTCACGAAGTGAGTAGTTCATACGCGCAACGCCGTACCAGCCCGGTTTAATCGGCCATTGTGCAGAAACATCCACTTGGTCAATAGAATCACGTCTGTAGCTGTAACTTAAGTTAAGCGCTTTACCTGGTTCTGGGTTATAACGGCTGGTAATGGTGGTACGCACTGATTGCGAATCATCCGTGTTATATTGCCAGAAGGCATCAAGGTTGAGTGTGGTTTTTAAGTTTGTGGAGAGGCCAGCTATGATGTCTGAGCTATTGTTTTTTCTGAGCTCGGCGCCAGGCAATGCTACTTTTTGGTCTGCAAAATAATAGCGCTGGCCAATAGAGGCCGATAAGCGTTGTGTGCCGCTCGCAGATTCAATTAAACGCGAGGTGACGGAGAAACTGAGCTGGTTTGCGTTATTAACGCGGTCATTGCCTGAAAACTGATTTTCACTGAATAAACTACTAAAGTTTAAATCTGATTCGCTGGTGTCGAAGATTGGAATCAGTGATTGCTTTGATTCTGGAATATAAGTGTAGAACAATCTTGGTTCAATGGTTTGGGAATAGCCGCGTCTGGCAATTTTAAAATCGCGGTCAAAAAATAGCCCGCTATCGACACTGAAAATCGGTAACGTGCGGCTGATGCTGTTTTGGTTATTGGGGTCATTGTTAAGGCTGTAATTGGTGTGGTGAACGCCAATTTTTGGTGTGAGATAACCATAAGAGCGGCTCATCGGTAAGCTGATGCTTGGGTAAACGGTAAAGCGCGTGCCCGTGACCAAGGTCGGCGCATTGTTGTTGGTGTCAAAAGCCACCAGTTGTGTGTACAGGTTTGTGTTGAAGTCACCAAAGTAACGGTTGCCTGTGAGCGTCATTTGCGGCAAGCGCTCATAGGGGTATGAAACTTGGTCAAGCGTTTGATATTTTTGCGCCAGCGCATTGAACCGCCATGTTTCATCCGCGTAATCCACGTTAAATTGTTGCGCAAGGTTCACGCGGCTGGTGGTGATAATGCGGGTGGACATGTCAGAAAAATATTGGTCGTCAGAGACTTTTTCTAGGCTATAACCTGCCGACCAGCCACGGCCAAGGTTATGCTGATGTTTTAAGTTGGCATAGTAACGATTTTTTCCAGACAGGCTATCACTTGGTAGAAATTCGATATTATCAATGCCAGAAAAGCTGGGTTCTAAATATCTGAATTCGCCTTGTAACTGAACGCCACGTTTACTCAGTGCGCGTGCTGCAAAAGTGGCATCCATGTTGGGTGAAATGTTCCAATAAAACGGCACAGTTAGCTCAAAGCCGCTTTTGGATGTAGTGCCATAAGTGGGCGCCAGTAAGCCTGATTTGCGCTGATTGTTGTATGAAAAGCTCACCCATGGCGTGTAGAGTATTGGCACGCCTTTAAATTCAATGTACGCATTTTTAGCGACGCCTGACTCTGTAAAGTCGTTGAGTTCAATGTCTTTGGCCTTGATGTACCAATCATCCACCCCAGGTGCGCAAGTGGTATAACGTGCGCCTTTGAGCCTTTTTGTGTCTTGACCTTCAAACAGAATTGTCTGGGCGTCGCCGCGCGCTGACGATACACGGGTTTCAGGAATATCTTGCGCAATGCCAGATTCGATCTTTGTGACGCCATCGGTATGGTTGCGATCTGCGATTGTTTTGCTGCCATCAAGCGTATAGGTACTCACGCCGCCAATTTGCTGGCTTTGTAAATTACCTAAACTTTTAGAAAAAGCCTCTGAGCTAATGGTGATGAGTTGATCTTTGTTTTCTCGCGCGGGTTTAAATAAAGTAATTGAAGCGTCTTTCATTTCGCCCACATCGTCAGATAACTGCATGCTGAGAGCAGGCCCAGTGAGTTTGGCGTTGCCCACGTTGATTTGCGCATTTCCTTTAACATCGAGCTGCTCGTTTTGTACATCGTAGTCAATGGTGTCACCCAAAATGGTTTTACCATTCTGGCTGATTGATGCGTCACCAATTGCGCGCATTTTTCTGTCTAGATACAACTCAATCTTATCACCATCCACAACCACTGATCCGGCAGCAATTTCAGTTGCGCTGTCACTGCTGGCTTCAACAAGGGGTTCATTTGAGTGTGTTTCATCAACGCTCACCTCTTCAGCCGCCAGCGCTATCTGGCTAAGCCCAAGCAGCATCATGCTAACACATAAAAGGGTGCGATTTTTTAGCATAAGCAATGCAAGGTACTTGCTTGGTGAGTGAAAAGTGAATTTAAATGCACGATGTATTTTAGGTGGACGGTTTTATGTTAACGATAATTTTTATCAGTGATAAAATCTCACAAATCAGGCTTTTTGGCAATGATTAAAAAATTGCCAACGCGCATTATATAACATTAGAAAGATAGACGTGGATACAAGACAGCAAGAACTTAACGATTGGCTCACTTTAACACTTCCGGACGCAGATTTTACCCTGACGACGGCTTCGGCAGATGCGAGTTTCAGGCGCTACTTTAGAGTACACACGCACAACGGAACGCTCATTGCCATGGATGCGCCGCCACCACAAGAAAATTGCGAGCCGTTTGTGCGCATTGCCAAGCTGTTTGGTGATGCGGGCTTAAATGTACCTAAGGTCATTGCAGAAGATTTAGAACGAGGCTTTTTGTTACTTAATGATTTAGGCGATGATACTTATTTATCAAAAATTAACGCAGATAACGCGCCAAAGCTCTATGCGGATGCCAACAATGCCTTGATTAAACTGCAACTCGCCAGCCAGCCCAATGTGTTGCCCAACTATGATGAAGCCTTGCTGACGCGCGAAATGCAATTATTCCCCGATTGGTATATTGCAAAACATTTAAACGTAACTTTGGATGAAAAACAACAAGCGGTTCTCACCAACACGTTTAATGTGCTGAAGAAAAACATTCTCGCACAAGCACAGGTGTATGTGCACCGAGATTATCACTCACGTAACTTGATGATGACGCAAGACAATAACCCTGGTGTGCTGGACTTTCAAGATGCTGTTTATGGCGCAATTACTTACGATTTGGTTTCACTACTGAAAGACGCTTACATCAGTTGGGATGAAGAGTTGATTATTGATTGGCTAGTGCGCTACTGGCAAAACGCGCGCAAAGCAGGCTTAGCCGTGCCGGAGGATTTTAGCGAGTTTTACCGCGATTTTGAATACATGGGCGCGCAACGTCACATTAAAGTGCTGGGCATTTTTGCAAGGCTTTACCATCGCGATGGCAAAGGCGGCTATTTAAAAGATATGCCCCTCGTCATGGAGTATTTGCGAAAAGTGTGTGAACGTTATGTAGAACTTAGGCCGATGTTGCGATTGCTGGATAGCTTGAGTGGGCAAGATCAGCACCCTGATGCGAATTATAAAAGTTTGCTAAAACTATGAAAGCCATGATTTTGGCAGCCGGGCGCGGTGAACGCATGCGCCCATTGACTGACCACACGCCAAAACCATTACTCAAAGTGGGTGGCAAGCCGCTGATCGTTTGGCATATTGAAAACTTGGCAAAAGCGGGCTTTACTGAAATTATCATCAATCACGCGCACTTGGGCGAGCAAATTGAAGATGCGTTGGGTGATGGAGCAAAGTGGGGTGTTGGCATTCAATATAGCCCCGAAAAAGTGGCTTTAGAAACCGCAGGTGGCATTGCCAACGCGCTACCTTTGTTAGGCGATGCACCATTTTTAGTGGTGAATGGCGATGTGTTTACGGGGTTAGATTTTTCTCAATTATTTGAAAACACCCTTCGACCATTCGACGAGTTCATGGCACAGGGCGAACGGGACAAGGATTTGAGACTAAATACAACGGTTCGCCCTGAGCCTGTCGAAGGGCGTGCGCAATCAAATTACAATCTTGCCCACTTGGTTTTGGTGGATAATCCTCCGCAGCACCCAAAAGGTGACTTCGCTATTGAAAATGGAATGCTTAAAAATGTAGGTGAGACCATGTTCACTTTTTCAGGGGTAGGTGTTTATCATCCAGATTTATTTGCCAGCATTACGCGCGGTGAACCTGCAAAACTCGCGCCACTTTTGCGGCAAGCCATTCAAGAAAACAAAGCCACGGCAGAATATTTTAAAGGGGTTTGGCACGATATCGGTACGCCCGAGCGTTTAAAAGCGTTAGATGATGCGCTGTTGCGTTTGTAAATTCTGCCAAAGAAAAATTGCCAAAATAGGCTGAAAATTAGCGCCGAAAAAATCAATAAAACAGGCTTAAAATCTCCCGAGCAAAAAAACATGCTCTGGAAGCCTTTATTTACAAGGCTTCCAGAGCATCAAAAAAGGTTGTGTATTAAAATGCGCCTTAAAACAGGTTTTTAGTATGCATTTTTTTGCATAGTTTAAGCCTTTAGTTTTTGTGTAAAAACAATCAAGATTGAACCATTTGAAACGAAACGCCACAAAATAAACATCACTTTGTGTGATGGCTTTTGTTTATGTTGCTAAAATGCCATATTGAGTGAATCAACCCTATCAAAAAAGTGAAGTAAACATTGGCATGCAGACGCACCCCACAGAAGCTTTAGCAGAATTTAAATCAAGACGGCAACAACTCATTGCACAAATGGTTGAAGGGGTTGCCATTATCCCCACTGCGGCTGAGGCAATCCGCAACCGCGACAGCCATTATCCTTACCGATTCGACAGTTATTTTTATTACCTCACCGGCTTTAAAGAGCCTGAGGCTTTGCTGGTTTTAGTGGCAGGTAATGAGAATAAAAGCATTTTATTTTGTCGCGATAAAGACATGGAGCGCGAAATTTGGGATGGCTTTCGTTACGGCGCGGAGGCTGCTAAAGCGGAATTTGGCTTTGATGAAGCCTACAGTTTTAATCAACTTGATGAAATGCTGCCAAAATTACTAGGCAATCAGACTAAATTATTTTATAGCTTGGGTGCGGATGCAAGCTGGGACGCGCGCGTGACAGGTTGGTTGAACCAAGTTAAATCACAAGCGCGTACAGGCATTAGTGCACCAGATGAAGTGTTTGATGTGCGTAAGCTTGTAGATGAAATGCGGCTGTATAAATCTGCCTATGAAATTGACGTGATGCGCCGCTCTGCCAACATTGCCGCCGCTGCGCATAACCGCGCCATGCAAAAAACGCGCGCAGGCAAAATGGAGTATGAAATTGAAGCCGAATTTTTGCATGAGTTTTATCGCAAAGGTGCGCAAGCGCCAGCTTATACCAGCATTGTTGCGGGTGGCGCAAATGCCTGTACCTTGCATTACAACGCGAATAATTGCGTGCTAAAAGATGGTGATTTATTGCTGATTGATGCGGGCTGTGAGTTGGATGGCTATGCGTCTGACATCACGCGTACTTTTCCAGTTAACGGTAAGTTCAGTGCAGCGCAAAAAGATGTGTACGAATTGGTGTTAGCCGCGCAAGCTGCGGCCATTGCCAAAGTAAATACCGCAAACCATTGGAATGCACCGCATGAAGCTGCGCTTGAAGTATTAGCCCAAGGGTTTATAGACCTAAAACTATGCAAAGGCAGCCTTTCAGGGGTGATTGAAAGTGGTGATTACAAACAGTTTTACATGCACCGCACCGGCCATTGGCTGGGACTAGATGTGCACGATGCTGGCGAATATAAAAACAAAGCGGGTGCGTGGCGTCAATTAGAAGCAGGAATGACGCTCACCGTAGAGCCTGGTTGTTATATTCGCCCAGCAGATAACGTGCCTGAGCATTTTTGGAATATTGGTATTCGCATAGAAGACGATGTGATGGTAACGACAGCGGGCGCTGAAGTGCTGACTAAAAACGCCATTAAAACTGTGGTGGATATTGAATCTATCATGGCAAAAAGCTAATGTCAGAAACAATGCGTGAACCTATCATTATTGTCGGTGGCGGCCCGGTTGGCGCAACGCTAGCGTTGCTACTGGCACAAAAAGGGATTGCAACCACCGTGCTAGAAGCTCGCAAAAAAGCGGCGGCGTACACTGAAAGCCGCGCATTAGCGTTGTCTTTTGGCAGCCGCAAAATTCTTGAAAAGCTTGGCGTATGGACGGCTTTGGCACCGCATGTTACGGCGATTAACACCATTCATGTGTCGCAAAAGGGTAGCCTTGGTCGGTCAATATTGCGCGCGCAAGATTTTAACCTTGCTGCATTGGGCTATGTTGTCTCTTATGGTGCATTGAGTGCAGCGCTGGATGAAGTATTGGCTAACACTACAATCGTTAATTTTGTGTTTGAAGCCAGTGCAGAAGCCATCACTTATCACCCAACGCACGCTACAGTCACCTATCGGCAGCATCAATTCAGTCAGTCCTTAAATAGTGCATTGGTCGTATTAGCAGATGGCGGCCGTGGCTTAGATGAAATTGCAGGCATGGTCAAAGAAACTAAAGATTACGGCCATGATGCTTTAATTAGTAAAGTGAGTGCAGAGTTACCGCACAATCATATTGCTTATGAGCGCTTTACTGCACATGGGCCGATGGCCTTGCTGCCAAATGGCGCGCGTGACTTTTCGTTGGTGTGGACAGGTAAAAAAGCATACGTGAATAACTTGTTGAATCTGAGTGACGAAGCGTTTTTGGCACTATTTCATGCGGAATTTGGCGATAGAGTGGGGCGTTTCTTAACAGTAGCCAAACGTATGACGTTTCCACTGAAGCTCTCGCAATTAAAAACAACCGATACGCCGCATTTGGTGGTAATCGGTAATGCAGCACAAACCATGCACCCCGTGGCGGGCCAAGGCTTTAATGTGGGTTTGCGCGATGCTGAGTCGCTGGCAAATTGCATTGCCAGCAGTGCGCCTGAACGGTTGGGCGATGAAAAAATGCTTGCGGATTACCGTGTAAGTCGCCAAACGGATACTAAAAACGGATTGTTATTCACAGATTTTCTGGTCAATATTTTCTCCAATGATATTGTTGGCGTCAGCGGTCTCAGAAGTATTGGGTTGGGCGTGTTTGATATGGTTAAACCGATTAAAGCACATTTGGTCAGTAAAATGAGTTTTGGTAAATGAGTACTATTCTGCAAAAGGATGTTGTTATCGTCGGCGCAGGTTTGGTTGGGCTGTCAGCAGCCGTAGCGTTGCATCAGGCGGGTTATTCGGTTGTTTTGGTTGATCGTCAAAATCCAACGAAATTAGCATCTACAGATGACACTTGGGATACCAGAATCTATGCGATTAGCCCTAGAAATGCACAGTGGCTGGCATCCTTGGGTGTTTGGCAAAGGTTGCCGCCCACGCGAATCTGTGAAATTCAGGCCATGGATATTTTTGGCGATATGTCACAAAAGCCGCTATCGCTAAGCGCGGCTGATGCCAATGCAGAAAACTTAGGCTTTATAGTTGAATCTAGTGCCTTAATGCAAGCATTGCTCAAGCAGATAGCGTTGCTAGGTGTTCCAACTTTATTTGATGCTGTTTGTGAAAAAGTAGTGAATTCACCAGCACAGGTAGCCTTGAAACTAAGTTCAGAGCAAGGCATTGAAAGTCAGTTACTGCTTGCCGCAGATGGCAGTCAATCGTGGGTGCGGCAACAGTTGGCTTTACCAATCAAGCAAAAGGCTTACCAGCAAACGGCTGTTGTTGCTAATTTTAAGGTAGAAAAACCGCACGAAAACATTGCCAGACAATGGTTTTTGCTTGATGCAGAAGGCCAAAGCAATATTTTAGCCTGGCTACCGTTACCTAATAATACGGTGAGTATCGTGTGGTCGGTGTCAACCAAGTTGGCTGATAGCTTGTTAAAGCACAGTGATGAGGCGTTTACCCAGCAAGTGAAGTTGGCAGGTAATGCGATGTTGGGCGAATTGAAATTGCTAAATAAACCCATAGGCTTTCCGCTTAGTTTGCAAACAACGCAACAGTTTGCCGAAGATAGTGTGATATTGATGGGGGATGCCGCACATCGCGTTCACCCGATGGCCGGACAAGGCGTGAATCTTGGCTTTAGGGATGTGATGGATTTAATGGAGCTGCTCCAGAATAAGCATCAATTTCAGAGGATGAATGATGCTAGCTTACTGAAGCAATATAAGCGTCAAAGGAAGTCGGACGTGTTGAAAATGGTGATGTTGACAGATGGCCTATATCAGCTATTTGGAAAGAAAAATAGTTTTATTCAATCTGTCAGGAATTGGGGGCTATCTGCGACCAATCACAAAAGCATCAAAAAAATGTTGGTCAGCAATGCAATATCACTTTAAACTAGTGTGCATTCAGAAGGCTGAGATTAAGTTCAAGTAAGTTTAAATAATTAATAATCAAGGAATTAGCATGTTAAAAAAAATAGCCGGCTTCACTTTGTTAAGCTTAGCGTTAGGTTCAATGGCTACGCTGGCACAAGCGGATGAAGCCAGTGTCAAAAAAGCGGTTGAAGCGGCTTACCCAAAATTTAAGGTAGATAAAGTCACCAAAACCCCTTATGCAGGCTTATATGAAGTTTTTATGGGCGGACAAATTATCTACACCGATGAAAAAATGAGCTATATCATCGCCGAGGGCGTGTTGGTCGATGCTAAAACCAAGAAAAATATTACCGAAGAGCGTATGTCTGAGCTGACCAAGATTGATTTTGCAAGCTTACCGCTAGATCAAGCCATTAAAGTAGTTAAAGGCGATGGTAGCCGTAAACTGGTCGTTTTTTCAGATGTTGATTGCCCATTTTGTAAACGCTTGGAGCGAAATGAATTGGCAAACGTGACAGATGTCACCATTTATACATTTTTATACCCCATTGAGCAACTGCATCCAGATGCGGCAAATAAATCCAAACTGATCTGGTGCGCCAAAGACCGTGTTAAAGCTTGGGATGACTGGATTATGCGCGACATCTTGCCAAAAACAGCGGGTACATGTGATGTGCCGCTTGAGAGCATTGGTGCTTTGGCGCGAAAACTAGGGGTCACCAGCACACCAACACTGATTTTTTCTGATGGCAAGCGTATGCTTGGCGCGCAGCCTTATACAGAGATTGTGCGAGGCATGGTGGCCGCAGTTAAAAAGTAAGTGGTTTAAGATTAGTCTCATCCTTACAATAAATAAGCTACCATGAAGTAGCTTATTTATTGGACGAATAACTACCCTCCGACCACTGCACCCATTTTAAAGATAGGCATGTACATAGCGACCACTAAGCCGCCAATAAGCACCCCAAGCACAACCATAATAACTGGTTCCATTAGGCTAGATAATGCCTCAACAGCATCATCTACTTCACCCTCAAAGAAGTCAGCGACTTTACCCAACATTGAATCAAGCGCTCCAGACTCTTCAC
>JAKQTB010000204.1 GCA_029569495.1 Pseudomonadota bacterium
TGTGTTTTATTACGTACCCCTTTCTCACTTGCACATGCATGCCATTACGGGAAAGTCGCTTGATATTCACTTAATAGGCATGTGGCTAGGGTTTGTATTGAGTGCGGGCATTATTGCGTTTTTTGTCACTCGCATTGGGCAAAGCCTACGTGATTACGATAATATGCTTGCCAATATTCGTGAAAAATCCTTAGAAAGTGAGCGTATGTTAGCCCTTGGTACACTGGCCGCGAGCGCGGCACACGAACTTGGCACACCACTTGCCACCATGGCGGTCATCAACACAGAGCTTACGCAAGAATTATCAATGCACCCAGAAGCTGTGGCGCAACTCAATATCATGCGCACACAGATTTTGCGCTGTAAAGAAATTCTCTCAAGCATTACACAAAATGCAGGAAAAAGCCGTGCAGAAGCCGGTAATGGTTTGGCGTTGGACGAATATTTATCAGACGTTATTCAACGTTGGCGCGACACACGCCCTGCCACTGAATTGGTCGTCAATATTGCTAAAAGTAATCATATTCCCGTTATTTTTGCCGACAGAACACTTAGCCAAGCACTACAGAATTTGCTCGACAATGCAGCTGATTCGTCACCAGAGCGCGTGCTGTTTGATGCTAACTGGAATGATGACACCTTAAATATTAACATACGTGACTTTGGCTATGGATTAAGTGCTGAAGTTAAACAGCAACTAGGTAAACCATTTTTTAGCTCAAAAATCACCAAAGGTATGGGCTTGGGCGTATTTTTAACTCAAAGCATCCTCACCCGATACGAAGGCACGCTAGATCTAAGCAACCACGCTGATGGTGGCGTACTTGCTAGTGTTTATTTACCGTTAAAATATTTGAAAGTCACTTAAATATGCTGGTACGCAATCAACCTATTGAAAAACCTACCCTACTTTTAGTAGATGATGATGAAGCCCTTTTAAGCGTGTTAAGTACTGCTATGAAAAAACGCGGTTTTTCAATCACAACTGCTACAAGTGCCGAAAGCGCTTTTAGTATGGCCAATGAAGACCCGCCAGAGTTTGCCGTGGTGGATTTAAAAATGGGCGGCAACTCAGGCCTGGTATTGGTGCGCCAACTGGCAAGCTTAAATGCAGGTACACGCATTGTGGTACTCACAGGCTTTGCTAGCATTGCCACGGCGGTGGAAGCCATTAAACTAGGGGCAACACATTATTTAGCTAAACCTGTGGATGCCGATGACATTGTGGCCGCATTTGGCAAAAAAACTGGCGATACTGAAGTGGAATTAGCCAACAACCCGCTCACCATCGATCGCTTGGAGTGGGAGCATTTACAGCGCGTATTAGCTGAAAATGACGGCAATATTTCAGCCACCGCGCGTAACTTAAACATGCACAGGCGCACCTTACAGCGCAAATTAAGTAAAAATCCTACAAAGCCTTAAACGTTTTAAAGTAGGCGTATTTTAAGTTAAAATGCCACCTTAATTTCAGAAATATCTATCAGGAAAAAACATGGCCGCTGGCAGTTTACTCGCACTATTAGACGATATTGCAACCATACTCGATGACGTTTCAGTCATGACCAAAGTGGCTGCAAAAAAGACAGCCGGCGTACTGGGCGATGACTTAGCTTTAAACGCGCAACAAGTCACAGGTGTGGATGCCTCGCGCGAAATCCCCGTTG
>JAKQTB010000222.1 GCA_029569495.1 Pseudomonadota bacterium
TCTCATGTTGATGCAGTATTAACATCGCTGCTCAGTCTATTAGCCCTTCTTCTCGCCTTTACTTTTTCAATTGCGTTGCAGCGATATGACAGCCGCAGCGATGCTGTAGTGGATGAAGCCAATGCCATTGGTACAACTTACCTTCGCTCTGCCTTGTTGCCTTCTGAAATACGTAATGAGGCTGCTCGCATTATAGGCGAATATCTTGATGTAAGAGTAAAGGCGAGCTCGCTGACACTCGATCAAATCAGCGAGAGAGGCGTGTTGCTTAATCAAGCCACGCAATTACAAACAGTGTTATGGAATCAGGCAATCAAGGCTGCAGAAATAGAGCCTAACCCTGTGACAAGCGGTCTGTATATTCAGGCACTGAACGAACTTATTGATGCATATGGCAGACGCATTGCTAGTATAGACAGACACGTACCTGAATCAGTATTGTTTTTACTGTCAATTGTTTTCATCGTTGTCGGAGGCATTTCTGGATACGCACAAGGTATCGCCAGTCAGCGACCGACTTTCATTAACTACATCTCGGTCGGGTTATTTGTATTGATTGTCTTTTTAGTGATTGACCTTGATCACCCAAGGCGCGGACTCATCAAAGTCAGCCAACAAAGCCTGTTGGATTTAGCAATTTCGCTAGACAAACAACTCCCGCAAGAAACTCAAAAATAGCCAACCTAAACATAGTGGAAATAGCAATCTAATCCCCAGTGCTAATAACTTAAAACCCTGCGAGAAAAAAATAATGCTCTGCAAGCCTTTATTTATAAGGCTTGCAGAGCATGCAAAAAGGTTGTGGGTAAAATAAGCCAAAAATGTGCTTTTTTGCAATCATTATCAGCCTAAATTCCAGCTTCTTTGCTCAAAAAAAATCCCTGCATTTGCAGGGATTTTCAATTAGTTACATTGAACAAAATCGACAAGAAAAGTTTATTTCTTTACTTTTTTCTTCTTTGTAGTCGTTGTCTTTTTAACAGGCTCTTTTACCACTGGCTCTTCTGCCTGCACTGCTAAGTTGCCACCCGCACCTAAACCACCTTCAACTGTTTGTGTTTTGTAGTTTTTAACGGCTTTCACAAGGTTATTGTATGAGTCAGTAAACGCAGCAACCACCACTTTACCTTCAGGCGTTTTAGTGTAGCCGCCACCCGCTGCGCCCATACGACTGCCGAACGCGCCGCCAAACAAGCTAAAGTCAGTGTTTCTAGCGCTACCTTCTGCCGCAGCGACTTGAACGCTACTACGGTTATCCACTAAGGTGAGCATGGTGCTGGCATCGGCAAACTTAAGGCCACCTGCCAGTAAACCTAACCAGCCGCCACCCCAACCGCCTAAACCAGCGCCTACACCGCCCGTGTCATTGCTGCTAAACGTAATGGTTGGGTTCATGGCGTAATCTGCTGCAACCATTTGGCCTTTTTTGAAGTTGCTTGTTTCGCGCATTTCGCCGCTGTCGCGCAGGTTGCGTTCGCCATTGCCTAGTGCCATGGCCGCACCACGGTCAACCACCACAAAGCAGTTAGATTGCTGTACTAACAATTTAAGCACTGGTGTGGTTGGACCTAAGTGATATTGGCCAGTTAATTGTCTGTACCAATCTGCATTGGTGTCTTCAACCACGGCCAAAGTACCGAGTGGTTTATCGCATTTTTCTAATGTTGCATTCGCATTCACTGCATTGCCGCCACCTGCTGAACCTGTGGCTTCTGTCTTGGCTTTAGAACTGCCCATGTCCATGGTTGCACAGCCCGTGGCCGCCAACATCATAGTTGCTGAACTTACCGCCATCAGCATCGTTTTAAGTTGAAATTGCATTTTTACCCCTTTTTAATGTTCGTTTCGATAACAAATGGACTACGATTATTTTTCTGATGACCGCTAGGCGTGGAAACATTTTCAGAATTATGAATGGGATAATATCATAAATTTATAATCGCATAACACACTAACAGGCTATTGAAAACCCTACTCTAGTATGGTTTGGCCAAAAAAAAGCCCCAACTCAAGGGGATAAGAGTTGGGGCAAAATGCCTTATTGTCAAGGCTTCCGCTTAGGGAGGAAAGAGCGGAAAGGATAACCAAAATTCATTTTAGCTATCATGGTAACTATGAGTAGTCGCAACCCTTGTTAGTTCGCTTTTTTTTGTAACACTTTGTATCGCTTTGTAAACTGTTAACACCCAAAATTTTAGTGAATCCCATGCGATAATATCGTTATGGAAATTGAACATTCTCCCCAATCCCCAAGTACGCTTTTAGCTGGGCTTAACAATAAGCAACTTGAGGCCGTCACACTGCCGCACCAATCTGCGCTCATACTGGCGGGCGCAGGTAGTGGTAAAACGCGCGTACTCACGGCGCGTATCGCTTGGCTGATTCAAACAGGCCAAGTCTCACCAACAGGCTTACTGGCGGTGACTTTTACTAATAAAGCAGCCAAAGAAATGCTCACGCGCATTACGGCATCGCTTCCTATTAACACGCGCGGTATGTGGGTGGGCACTTTTCACGGGCTATGTAATCGCCTGTTACGAGCACATCACCGCGAAGCTGGGCTGCCGCAGAGCTTTCAGATTTTAGATATTGCTGATCAGCTTTCAGTCATCAAACGTTTGATGAAATTGATGAATGTAGATGATGAAAAATATCCGCCCAAGCAAGTGCAGAATTTCATCAACGGCTGCAAAGATGAAGGCCTGCGCGCCCATGCAGTAGAAGCTTACGACGCACATTCGCAAAAAATGCGCGAGATTTTTGA
>JAKQTB010000008.1 GCA_029569495.1 Pseudomonadota bacterium
TTATTAAAGAAAATATTTTAAAACTATCCCTGTTAACTTTGTTTTTATATGTCCTAGCTCAAATAGTGGCTATATGGTATTTAAAAAGACCATTCGGAACAACAAGCAACCCTCATTTCTTAGCGTTTTATAGCGCTTCATGCCTGTTATTTACGGTGTTCGCTTTTATTAAGATATCATCTTCAAGACGGTGGTTACTGTTATTACCATTTGTCTTTTTAGCCTATTTCGTATTGCTTTCTTCTTCTAGACCAACATGGATAGGTCTTATTTCCTCAGGATTTCTTGTAATTACATTTACCAATCATAAGGCTAAAAAACATTTGGCTTTATTAATGATTTTGGTTTTGAGTATCTTGTTTTTAACGAATGTAGCTAATTTTTCGGGAAGATTCGTAGAGTTGATAATGCACATAAACAAAGAAGAGCGCACATTTATTTGGCAGGATGCCTGGAGGATGCAGATGGATAGTTCAATTTCCCAATGGATATTTGGGCATGGATTTCATGTATTTGTAAATGAGTTTAAACTTTATTCTCAATATCACATGCAGGGCATTGACTTCAAAACACCACATAATTTTATTTTAGAGATACTATATACTTCTGGGGTCGTCGGTATGACTCTTGCTACAGTACTACTTTGTTATATTTACAAGAAAATTTTGTTGATGATAAAAACTTCAATTGACTATAAAGACTTCGCACTACTTTTACTAGCTTTGTTAACGACTAATTTGATAGCTGTTGGTATAACTGAGTCTTTTTATTCAGGATTTAATTTAACTATGATAGCTATAGTTTCTAGTGTGTTTTTTTTCATCCATGAAAGTAATTCTAGGCCAAGCTAACATCTTATTTAGTTAGTTTGTTAATCAAAAGGCTATAAGCTTCTAATAGGGTTACTCCAAAAACACTATCAGGTTCAAGTAGATTGCCTTCTGCCCATTCGTTCCATGACTTAATGATGATAAGCTGAGTAGCACATTCAGACTGCTGTCTATTATTTTCAATCGTTCGTTCAATTTTTTGTAAATGGCGCTTGAAATTTTGCAAATTAAAATCTTTAAGTATGGTGCCGCGTTTTAGGTGTCGAGGTGTTGTATCCCAGCCCGTAAAAACAGAAGGGATATATTTAATATCATTAAAATCAATATGTTGATTTACCACTAAATTAAGGTAACTATAACAAAATGGGCCAATATTGCTATAACCAAATTTTCGCGTTATTTTTTCTTTTAAATATGAAATTAAATTATCGCGATTACGTTTTTTAAAGAAGTAGTTAGTTCTTGTGTAACCATTTAACAGGCTCGCATGGCCTGAAGACGCATCTGTGTTGTCAGCAATAAGGTAAATACCATTAAAACCAGCTTGTTTTGATAACTGCTGAAAAGTCTCTATAAATAAATTTAAATCAGGAATTTCATTTGGATTAAAAATTGAGAAAATTGGTTGATTTTCAATTTTAAGGTAGTGAGGCGATTTAAAGTGAGGAAGTAGACGGTTGAAATATGCGGTGTAGTCTTTCTTACCCAGATAAAGCTGTTGTTGCAGAGTGATGTTGTCGCGCTTGTTGTACCAGGTGTGATTAGCCCAACATAAGCAATAGTCAAAGTTAAGTTGTTGGTCAAGCACCAGCTGCATGGGCTTTTCGAGTAAAGTTTTACCTTCTCCAAACCAGTAGTCAAAAACCAAGAAGCCATTAATTCCATACGCTTTTGCAATTCTTGATTGCAGTTCCATTATGTGGGCATTTAGTAGGCTATATTCACCGAGAGGCTCAACTGGCATACGTATTTTTTGCCATTTAAAATATGTTTTCGCCTCACGAAGTTGTGACCATTCAGTAAAACCTTTGCCCCACCAGCGATTATTCTCTTCAATTTCATGAAATTGTGGCAAGTAGTAGGCCAAGCTAATAATGTTTTTGGAGTGACTCATCTTATGTATTTAAATTTTTAATAATTGTTGCAGGCATAATTTGCTTTAGGCAATTCAAATGCCCTAATGGGCATTCACGTTTAAAGCATGGGCTGCATTCCAGCGCTAAATATTCAATCATAGCTTTTGGATGCATCGGTGGCGTGTGATAGGGGTCACTTGAACCAAAAATAGCGATTAGGTTTTTATTCAATGCTGCGGCTACGTGCATTAAACCAGAGTCATTGCTGATGACGGTATCGCAAAGTGACATGAGGTCAATCGCCTCGCCGAGTTTTGTTTTGCCGCCTAAATCTAGGCAGCGATTTTGTGTGGCTTGGTTAATTTGGCTGGTAACAGGCACATCTTTGTCTGAGCCAAACAGCATTACCTGCCAGCCGTTATCTAGCGCGTAGTTGGCGACTTGGGCATAATACTCAGCCGGCCAGCGCTTGGCCTCGCCGTATTCTGCACCTGGGCAAAGTCCGAGAATTTTTTGCTCTTTCGCTCGATTGGAAAGGGCTGGGGTGTGGGAAAACCTGCCTAACACATTCAAAGCAGTAGCTTTATCTGCGACCATCGCAGGGTTGTGGATTTTTTCAGGCAAGCATTCACCTTTTTTTAAGCCTAAATACACAAAACGCTCAACGGTTTTTTTTAGTTTGGTTTTGTCTAATGGGCGAATATCATTCACCAAACCATAACGCATTTCACCTAAAAAACTGGTGCGTTTTTTTATACCAGCTGCCCAAGGCAATAGCGCTGATTTAAGTGAATTGGTAAGAACGATACTTTGTGTATAGCCTTTATTTTTTAAGTTTTTGCCAAAAGCCAAGCGCTGCCAAAAAGCCAATTCGCCATGTTTAAACGGCAGTGCGATTTTGCCCGATACCTCTGGCATACGCTCAAGCAAAGGTAGCGTCCATGCGGGTGCGGCTACATCTATGGTGCAATTGGGTCTGTTGGTTTTGAGTGTTTTAAATAGGCTCTGTGCCAGCACCATATCACCCACCCATGCCGGGCCTAGAATGAGGATTTTTTCAGTCATTTACGCGTTCATCTTGTTGATGATATTGCTCGTGCTGCGTCCTTCAACTAAATCAATCAGTGCAATTTCTCCACCCCAACTTTGCACCTCTTTGCCACCCACGACTTGTGCTGCTGTGTAATCACTGCCTTTGGCAATAACGTGCGGTTGAATGGTGTTGATTAGGTTTAGGGGCGTTTCTTCATCAAATAAAATAACTGCGTCAACTGATTCAAGTGCGGCCAGCACGCGTGCACGATCATTTTCATTGACCACAGGACGGGTAGGCCCTTTGAGTGCACTGACTGAACGGTCGGTGTTAAGGCCTAAAATGAGCTTGTCACCCCGTTTTTTTGCTTGTTCTAAATAAGTCACATGGCCTGCATGCAGCAAATCAAAACAGCCGTTGGTGAACACAATTTTGAGTCGCTGCTTTTTCCAAGCTTCAACTTTTTGCATGATTTGCGCTAAATCACAAACCTTATGTGCTTGCTCATTGCCTTGCTGCGTATTGAGTGCATCGAGCAAATCATGCTGAGTGATGGGGGCCGTGCCCACTTTACCTACCACCACGGCAGCAGCAATGTTGGCTAATTCTAAGGCTTCTACCGGGTTAAGTTGGTGTATTAAGCCCGCTGCCAACGTGGCAATTACGGTATCGCCAGCACCTGAAACATCAAATACTTGTTTAGCTATTGCGGGCAAATGCTGGCTTTTTTCATCAATGAGGGTAATGCCTTCTTCACCACGTGTGACAGCAAGAAACGCTAGGTTTAAATTCTGCTTAAGTTGCGTTGCCTTTACGATTAATGCTGGGTCATTGATGGTAGTTTCACAGGCTTCGGCAGTTTCTTTTTTGTTAGGCGTGAGCGCAGTTGCACCACTGTATTTGCTGTAATCTTTGCCTTTAGGGTCAACCAGCACGGGAATGTTGTGTAATTTGCACTGGGCAATGATGTGCTGACTGGTTTGCGTACTTAATAGCCCTTTTGCATAATCCGATAAAATGACTACGGCTGGTTTTAAGCGAATTTGCGCATCAATCGTTGCCATGAGTTGCGCATTTTCATCGATGGTGAAAATGCTGCTATTTTCTTGGTCTAAGCGCATCATTTGCTGGTGCCCGCCAAGAATACGTGTTTTTGCGATGGTAGGGCGGTGATTTGAACGCAAAATATGGCTGCTTTCAATGCCAATTTTTGCCATTAAATTCAGCAGAATATTTGCTTCATTGTCATGACCCACGCAGCCAATCATATGCGTTTTAATGTTGAGCAGCGCAAGGTTGGCCGCAACGTTGGCTGCGCCGCCAATGCGGTCTTCTTGAGACTTTAGTAGGACGATCGGCACAGGCGCTTCGGGAGAGATGCGACTGACTTCGCCCATTAAGTAGCGGTCCAGCATCACATCGCCAATCACCAGTGCGTGTAATGGTGTGCTGCCAAATTGCTTAACGGTTTCAATGAGTTTTTGATGCATGAACTATTGCCTTTACCCTGCGATTGTTAGCCATCGAATCAAAGGTGTGTTAATCACTTTCTAAAATTTCACAAAGAGAATGCCCCACAAAAATATGCGCTTCTTGAATTCTTGCGGTGACATTTGAAGGCATGACCAAATTAAAATCGCATAAATCTTTAAGTTTGCCACCAGTGCCACCGGTTAATCCGACGGTTGTGGCGCCGATTACCTTTGCAGCCTCAATTGCACGGACCACGTTTGCACTGTTTCCTGAAGTAGTGATGCCAATCACCAAGTCTTCTGGGCGGCAAAGGGCCTCAATTTGGCGAGCGAAAATATAATCGTAACCGTAATCATTGCCAACAGATGTTAAAATTGACGTGTCAGTAGTGAGCGCAATCGCAGGCATACCTTTGCGTTCTTTTTTAAAACGTCCGACAATTTCTGCCGCAATATGCTGACTATCAGCCGCACTGCCGCCATTGCCCATAATGAGGATTTTTCCGCCATTTTGAATCGTATTTTGCATGGCAATGCCTACATCACTAATGGTTGGAAAAAGTGGCGCAAGGGCATTGAACATCGCCGTGTGGGCAGCGTGCTCGCCTTTTAAGTATTCAACATATTTCATGGGCTGCGATGGTCCTTTTTAACAATATGCATCTGGCTTTAATAGGTAATTCTGCACGTAATCTTTGACACCTTCTTCTAAGCTGGTAAACGGTGCAACATAGCCCGCCGCTTTTAGCTTGGTCATTGAAGCCTCGGTAAAATATTGGTATTTTCCTTGCAAGTCTTCTGGCATATCAATGTAGGTAATATGCGGTTCGCGACCCATACCATGCATCACTGCGAGGGCTAAATCTTTAAAGCTGCGTGCCTGCCCCGTGCCAATGTTGTAAATGCCATTTTTCACTGGTGTTGTGTTGTGCGCATTACTCAAAAAGTATGCAACCACACTGGCGGCATCTTTCACGTAGACAAAATCGCGCATTTGCATGCCGTCTTCAACCCCAGCCTTGGTGCCTTTAAAAAGCTTCATGGTACCGGTTTGGCTAAACTGATTAAAGGTGTGATAGGCCACGCTCGCCATGCGTTCTTTGTGATACTCGTTGGGGCCGTACACGTTAAAGAACTTAAAGCCTGCCCAGCTTGGCGGTTGCGGCGCATTTTCATTTACTTGGCGTAGTGCCCATTGGTCAAAAAAGTGTTTAGAGTAACCGTAACCATTGAGCGGACGTAAGTTGTCAATGCTGGCATCGTTATAGCCTAAATTGCCATCGCCATAAGTGGCGGCAGAACTTGCGTAAAAGAAAGGTACGTTGTTGTTCGCACACCAAATCCATAAATTTTGGCTGTAATGAATGTTGGTATCCACCAGTTTATTGAAATCGCGCTCTGTTGTGGCGCTAATGGCGCCCATGTGGATGATGGCTTCAATGTCGGTTCGGCCTTGCAGCCAAGCCATAAGTTGGTCTTTGTCTAAGTATTGCGCATATTGGCGGTGCGCAAGGTTTTGCCATTGCTCGGGGTGTTGAATGCTGTCAACAATGACAATATCACTGCGCCCGTGTTTGGTATTAAGATGCCAAGCAATGATAGAGCCTATCATGCCTGCGCCGCCGGTAATGACAATCATAGCGTTTGGCCTGTATTGGTGATGAGCAAGTGTAAAATTTACTTACGTTTTAACCATTTAACAGTCGCGTTAAATGTGCTCACTAAAAAATTAAAGATAATATTTTTCATGAGGCTGTTTTAATAAACCGTAGGGTTTTTTAACTCAACAATTAAAGCCAACAGTATAACGTTTATAGCGGTGTTTTCCAAAACTTAAGGGTAGTGTTTTGTCGCTTACAAATGTGCTGATTAAGCATTAAAAAATAATGAATTGAATGGCAAAAATCTCTCGAGAAATTTTTTCTGCCCTGCGAGCCTTTATTTATAAGGCTTCCAGAGCATCAAAAAAGGTTGTGGTACAAATAACGCAAAAAATAGGCTTTTTAACGGCTTTTTATTTTGTGTAAATGCTTTAATTTTTTTATGTCATTTCATGTTTGGAAGTGGGTAAGCATTTTCGTATCCACTGTTGCACATCGTCAATTAAGGTGTAGGCAACAGGAATGACCAGCAAGCTTAGTAAGGTGGATGTCAGTAAGCCACCAATCACAGAAACCGCCATGGGGCTACGGAACGAGCCATCGCTTGCGCCAAGTGCTAAGGCCACGGGCAACATGCCTGCGGTCATGGCAATGGTGGTCATGATGATGGGGCGGGCGCGTTTATGGCAGGCGTCCAATATGGCATCAAGGCGTGACATGTGCAGGTCGCGTCTGGCAACAATGGCGTATTCAACAAGTAAGATTGAATTTTTGGTGGCAATGCCCATGAGCATCACCAGCCCAATCATCGAGGGCATTGACAGTGCTTTACCTGTTACGAGCAGCCCTAAAAATGCACCGCCAAGTGACAAAGGCAGGGCGACTAAAATGGTGATGGGCTGTAAAAAGTCTTTAAATAACAATACCAGTACAAAGTAAATGCAAACGACACCCGTGAGCATGGCAATGCCAAAGCTTGAAAAAAGTTCGCCCATCATTTCAGCATCGCCTAATTCCGTTTGCATGACGCCTGCTGGTAAATGCTGAATACTCGGCAGGTTTTTTACGGCTTCAACCGCATCGCCCATGGCAAGGCCTGAAAGTTCAATGTTAAATTGTATGTTGCGCGAGCGGTCATAACGGCTAATCACCGCTGGCCCGCTTGACATTTGCAGGCTGGCGACTTGTTCTAGCGCGACGCTGCCATTTGAGCTTGGCACGGCGAGTTTGCCAAGAATATTCAAGTCTTGCCTCGCATCGTTATTGAGTTTCACCAAAATGGGTATTTGGCGTTGTTCCAAATTGAGTTTAGGTAAAAACTGTTCGTAATCACCAATCGTTGCAATGCGCAGGGTTTCGCCAATGGCCGCGCTGGTGACGCCAAAGTCGGCTGTTTTTGCAAAATCAGGTTTAACAATAATCTCAGGCCGCACCAAAGCTGCACTCGAGGCAATGTTGCCTAGCCCTTGAATTTTGCGTAGGTCTTTTTCTACTGCGCTGGCGGCATTTTGCAAGGCGGTGGCATCTTCACTGGTGAGGGCGAGTACATATTTTTCGCCTGAACCTTCTAAGCCCACTCCCAGGCGCACCCCTGCTAGGGCCTGTAATTTCTCACGGATTTCAGCTTCAATGACTTGTTTTTTCGGCCGTTTACCGCGCGGGTCTAGTTGAATCGTCAGTGTGGCTTTGCGGGTTTCAGCCGTGCCGCCACCTGCAAATGGGTCGCTGCCTGCCGCACCGCCACCAACAGCCGTGTAAACACTATTCACATGCGCTACGTCTTTTAATATGCGGCGCGCTTGTTCACTTATGGCAATGGTTTGCGCTAAGGTTGCACCCGGCGCTAGCTCAATGCGCACTTGTGTTTGCGAGTTGTCATCAGCGGGTACAAATCCTTTGGGTAATAAAGGGATGAGTGAAAGTGAGCCTATAAAAAATAAAATGGCCGCAACCGTGGTCATTAAACGATGCTGTACGCACCAACGCGCAAGCCGCATATAAGTGCGCATAACAACACCATCCGTTTCAGTTTCTACTTTGCTGGGTCGCATGAGGTAAGCTGCCATCATCGGCGTGAGTAGCCGGGCGACCAAAAGCGATGCAAAAATGGCAAATGCTGCTGTCCAGCCAAACTGCTTAAAGAATTTTCCTGGAATGCCATCCATAAACGCGGTAGGTAAAAATACGGCAATGAGTGTGAACGTGGTAGCAACCACGGCCAATCCGATTTCTTCGGTGGCGATTAACGCGGCTTCAAAAGGGGATTTTCCCATGCGCGAGTGGCGGACAATATTTTCAACCTCAACAATGGCGTCGTCCACCAGCACCCCTACCACCAAAGACAGTGCGAGTAAGGTCACAATATTGACTGAAAAGCCCATATATTTCATGCCGATAAACGCCGGAATGACAGACAAGGGCAAGGCCACGGCCGAGACAAAGGTGGCACGAAAATCACGCAAGAATAGCCACACCACTAAGACTGCTAGTAACGCACCTTCGTAGAGCATGGTCATGGACGCATCAAATTCATCTTGCACGGGCTGTACAAAATTAAAGGCTTCGGTGATTTCAATATCGGGGTGTTGCAGTTGAATGGCCTTGAGCGCGTCGTAAACGCCAGCGCCGACTTCAAGCTCGCTTGCGCCCTTGCTGCGGCTTACCTCAAAACCAATCACACTTTGGCCGTTTAAAAAGGCGGCCGATTTAGGCTCGGCAATGGTATCCAACACATTGGCAACTTGATTTAAACGAATTTTTCTGCCGTCATTAAGTGCAATTTCTATTTGCCCTAATTCATCGGCTGATTTCACGTTAGCAAGCGTGCGAATAGGTTGTTCGCTCCCGCTTAATTTAGTGGTGCCACCCGCTACTTCAAGCTGAATGCGCCCTAAATTTCGAGAAATTTCGGCGGCAGTGGTACCAAGTGATTGCAATTTAGCGGTGTCGAGTTCAACCCATATTTGGCGATTGACACCGCCAACGCGCGCAACATTACCAACGCCTTTTACGCCTAGCAGTTTTTTGGTGAGCGCATCATCCAAAAACCATGAAAGCGCTTCATCATCCATACGTTTAGAATGTATCGTGAAGGCCAAAATGGGAGAACTTGCAATATTGAGCTTGCTGACAATCGGTTCGCGTAAATCACTGGGTAAATCGGCACGCACTTCAGAAACGGCTGAACGCACATCGTCTACAGCTTCTTGTACTGGTTTTTCAAGCCTGAATTCAGCCGTAATGCGTACGGTGCCATCCTGAATGGTGGTGTAAATGTGGCGTAAACCCTGCAGTTTGGCAACGGCATTTTCAATTTTGCGGGCGACTTGAGTTTCAAGCTGGTCTGGCGATGCACCAGGAAGGGACGCATTGACGGTGACAGTGGGTAAGTCTAAATCAGGAAAATTTTGCACTTTCATGCTGTTAAAACTCATACTGCCCGCTAGCGTGAGCAGTATAAATAATATCAGTGCAGGCACCGGGTTTTTGATTGACCAGCTGGAAATATTCATTTGTTGACTACACTTTTATTCACTACTCTAACACGATCACCATCCGTCAAAAATGCGCCGCCACTGGCAACAATTTCTGCATTTGCAGCGTTAAAGTTGAGTAATTCAACCTGATCCCCTGCGCGCTGGCCGAGTTGTACTTTTGTTTGGGTGATTTTATTATTGTGTACCTGCATCACATAGGCAAAGCCATCACGCATCACAATGGCATCGTTGGGCAGAGTGAGGCTATCGGTATTGCCCAGTAAAAATTGGCCGCGCGCAAACATGCCGATTTTTGCGCTGCCAGCAGGAATATCAACATACACAATGGCGTTGCGGGTTTTGTTATCTACACTTGGCGCGATGGTGCGTACCCTACCTTGTGCTGTAGCGCCGTCTGGCAAGGTGATTTGTGCTTGCATGCCCGCTTTAATAAACGACACATCAGAGGAGGTAAGCTCTGCGCGCCATTCAATGCGACCTTTTCGAATCAGGCGAAATAACTCTTGCCCAGCGGCATATACCGTACCAACGGTGGCAGGGTTTTGCGAAATAATGCCATCATCAGGCGCGGTAACGGTTGCTTGCTTGATTTTAATAAGCTGTGCGCGTAAATTCGCTTGTGCTGCGTCCAGCCGTGCTTTTGCGCTGGCTTCTGCAGTGATGTATTGCTCAATTTGTTGGCGGCTTAATGCGCCTGAATCTTGAATGCTACGCGCACGATTGGCGTTGCCAGCTGCCTCAATGAGGATGGCTTGTGCCTCCGCCACATTGGCTTGTGTTTGCGCCACTTCCGCTTCAATGCTGGCGGCAGCAAAGCGCGCAAGCACTTGCCCACGTTTGACTTGGTCGCCTATGCCCACTAACACTTCGCGCAAAAGCAAACCGTTTGTTTCTGTGCTTATGCTCGATTCTTGCCAGGCAGCAATATTGCCATTGGCATTTAAGGTTTTATTCAGTGCTGTTTGTTGCGGCTTAATCGTGCTGACGGTGAGGCTAGCTTTAGCAACGGCTTCTTTGCTGGTTGTGGCTTCAGGGCTGCTGTCTTGTTTACTTTGGCATCCGCCAAGCAACAGGCTGGCAGCAATCAACAGTGGAATAAGTGTTTTTGAAATCATGGGGTACTTCCAGTCTCTAACTGTTCTATTTTGAGTTTTTCTGTTTTGTCCCAACCGCCGCCTGCCGCGCGATACAAGCTCACCCAAGCCACGGCTTGTTGTTTTTGGTTGTTAATGGCGTTGGTGCGCGCATTGAGTAAAACACGGCGCTGATCTTCCAAGTCAATTAAATTGGCAAATCCTGCATTCACCTTTGTTTGCATTGCATCAAACGAGGCCTGATAGCTCTGAATGGCTTGCGCAATGTCAGCCTGCCTTGAATGGGCGCTATGTAAGTTTACCAGCGCATCTTCCACTTCTTTCACGGCAGTTCTAACCTTACTGCGATAAATGCTCGCTTTTTCTTCATATTTTGCCTCACTGCTGGCAAGCGTGGCCTCTTTGACACCTGGGTGATAAATCGGAAAAGTGATTGAAATTGGCCCCAATGACCAGGTTTTACCATTGGTGCTAAAGCCGCTGCCTGACAACCACATCCAGCCTATTGAGCCATTGAGTGATACTTTTGGCAAGCTGCTGGCGTAGGTGGTTTGAATATCAGCAGCAGCACTGACTAAATCTGCTTCTGCTGCGTAAATATCTGGCCGCTGGGCGATGACTTGTGCGGGAATTTCATTGAGTGTAAAAAGATTGTTGGTGGATTCATGCAGGCGCACAAAATCTTGCTGGTTTAGTTTTTCACGTAAAGTCGCTTCATCTATGGCGGTAAGTGCCACCAGCGCTTTTACTTCTAAATCACACTGCGCCATTTGTGCTGTGCGTTGCTGTCTGGCATCAGCCAAGCTCGCTTCAGCCAAATGGCTATTTGCAGGCGCAGAAAACCCCGCCTTTACTGCAATGTTGGTGAGCCGCAAGGTTTCAGTTCTAGATATCACATCCGCTTCGAGCACGTTAGCCTGCGTGCTGCAAAAGCGCTGATTAAAATAAGCATTCGCAGTTTCTGCCGCAACGGACACGCGCGCTTCGTGCCAGCTTGCAAGCGTTGCATTTTCTTGCGCTTTGCTGGCTTCAAAAGCACCACGGTTGACGCCAAAAATATCTAGCTCCCAACTGGCTTGCGCGCTGATTTGTGCATTGTTGAATGCGCCACTGCCGCCACCAATATTGCCTTGCTGCGAGCCGCCAATACTGGTTGCCGGTTGCTGCACACTGCGTGATGCCGAAACTGAGCCATCCACCGTGGGCGTGAGCGCTGCATTGGCCTGCGTGCGCGTCGCGCGGGCTTGGGCAATGCGTGAATTGGCAGTCGCAATTGACGACGATTCTTTTTGTGCCGCTTCAATGAGTTTCAGCAGTAGCGGGTCTTGATATTGCTGCCAGAATTGCGCTAAATTTGCCGAATTGCCACCATGCGGAAGTGTTGCTTGCCAACGATCAGCTACTTTGGTGGTGTTAATCGTGTTTTGTGGAAAATGTTGTTGGCTGAGGTTTTTAAGCGCCGTGCACGCATTTAAGCTCATACAAAAAAGCGGAATTAAAAAAAGCGTGGTTTTATTTTGCATGGAATTTGTATTGATTGTGCACCGGTTTATGTTCTATATCGAAAAGGCGTGAAATGCATGTTATGTGTATTTCTCAGCTTTCCAGCGTGGGTATTTTTATCTTCTAATGGTATTTAAAAAAACATCATTTATTGGTTTGCAAACACACCAACCCTTTTGAGGTGCTCTGTGAGCCTTTATTTACAAGGCTCGCAGGGCAGTGTTTTTTGCTCGGGCGAATAACGTATCAAAAAACATCATTTTTATAGCTAAAAAACGCCGTTAGGGTTGCAGTAATTTGGCATTATTTTTAGTGCGCGTATTTTGCAGTTTTGCAGCTTCACTATCCCAATCAGCACGCACCCAGCTTTGCAAGTTTTCTAGCGCAATGATGGTCATGGCCTGTATCCAGGCATCATTTTCATTCAGAGCGGGAATGTAATTGTATTCACCACCGCCGTTGCTTTGAAAAATATGTTTGCCTTCCATGGCGATTTCTTCCAGCGTTTCTAAACAGTCGCTTGAAAAACCGGGGCAAATGACATCAAGGCGTTTGGTCTTGGCTTTGCCTAAATCTTCTAAGGTGCTGGCAAGGTAGGGTTTTAGCCACTCTTGTTTGCCAAAGCGTGACTGAAAAGCCACGATATAATCAGTTTTGTTGAGATTTAGTGCTTCAGCCAATAAGCGTGCGGTTTTGTGGCACTGGCAGTGGTAGGGGTCGCCGCTGGTGAGATGCACTTTGGGTACGCCATGAAAACTCATGACTAACTTTTCACCACTGCTAAAGTCAGGTTTGTGGTGGATAACCCAATGTTCTTGTACGCTTTTTGCCAAAGCCGCAATATAAGCAGGGTGGTCGTGATAACTGCGTATGGAGCGAATCGCTGGCACATTGCGCATCTTTAATAATGTGCGCCACACCGCGTCCAGCGCGCTGGCCGTGCTGCTGGCGGCATATTGCGGGTAAAGTGGAAACACTAAAATACGGTCGCAATGGGCAGCTTTTAGTTTTTCAATAGCGCTTGCCATGCTGGGGTTGCCGTAGCTCATGCCTAGTTCAACTACATGCGGTGAGTTGATTTTTTGGCTGAGGTAGCCACGCAGTAATTGAGTTTGTTTTTGCGCGTGTACCAATAGGGGCGAGCCTTCTTTGGTCCACACCTGTGCGTATTTTTCGGCAGATTTTTTGGGGCGCACCACTAAAATAATGCAGTTCAAAATAAACCACCAAATCACGCGCGGAATTTCAACAATGCGCCGATCACTCAAAAATTGCCTTAAGTAGGGACGTAGTGCTTGGGCGGTTGGTGCGTCTGGCGTGCCTAAGTTGGCGAGTAAGATGCCTACTTTTAGTTGGTCGCCGTGTTCGTATTGGGGTTCTTTGTTGTAAAAGGGCATTGAATTTAACAGTTCTTTTTTTAGTTAGTTGAAAGTGCGTTCGATAATAATTTAGCTGTCACGTCCACAATCGGTATCACACGCTCATACGCCATTCTAGTAGGGCCAATGACCCCTAATGTGCCCACAATTTGTCCGTCAGCTTCATAAGGCGCGGTGACCATTGAGCATTCGTCAAGTGGCAAATAACCGCTCTCGCCACCGATAAATATTTGAACGCCTTCTGCACGCTGGCTGTTATCGAGCAATTGCATCAGTGAAGTTCTGCGTTCAAAGATATCAAAAAGCTTGCGCAAACTGGCTACGTTAGTTGAGAGTTCATCCACATGCAATAAGTTTCGTTCCCCGGCAATCACAACACCATCATCTGCATCTGTTTGGTTGCTGGCTTCAAGCGCTGCACTCATCAGTTTGTTCATATCGGTTTGCATTTGTTTGAGTTCAATGTGCAGTTTTTGCTGCACTTCTTCAAATGTATAGCCAGAATAATGTGCGTTAAAATAATTTCCAGCTTGTGTGAGTTCACTGGCGGTAAAGGGTTTTTCGCTCAAGATGATACGGTTTTGTACATTGTTGTCTGACGTGACAATAATGACCAAAATGCGCTTTTCAGACAATGCTAAAAATTCCAAATGTTTAAAAGCTATGCGTTTACGTTTGGGTGTTACCACTAAGCCGGCAAAATGGCTCAACTGCGACAGCATGTCAGCAGCATTGGCAATGAGTTCGGTTGGGTTGGGTGAGGTTAAGCCGCTTTTGAGTTGCTGTACTGTTTTGTTTTCAAGCGGTTGCACGGTAAGTAACGAATCTACAAACAACCGATAGCCTTTTTGTGTGGGAATGCGCCCGGCAGATGTATGCGGGCTGGTAATGAAACCCAATTGTTCAAGGTCGGACATCACATTGCGAATGGTAGCAGCACTGACATCTAAACCGCTATGCTGTAATAGGGTGCGTGAGCCAATGGGCTGGCCATCACTGATGTAATGCTCAACCAAGGTTTTGAGTAATATTTGCGCGCGTTTATCCATAGCTAAAATCCACCCGCAGATTATGGGTGAGTTAGCGCTATTAAGCAATACTACTGCGGTTGGGGGCTGGTTTCTTTTTTCTTAAAGAATTTGCTTAAGTCATTGACCAGTTGCAGCATGGCGGGCTGTTTTTTGGCTAACACGGCTTTGCGTTCTTCTGGCGTTAATGTGCTGTCATCGCCTTTGCTGGCTTTCACCAACGCAAAACTTTTGCCGTTGACAGGCTGCGTAATCTTCACTTCATCATCCACGTAGGCAACTTTGTCCCAATCTGATATATAAGTATGGGTACGTTTTTCACCTGCCAGTAAGTTATAGCCAGTTGCGTAGTCGCTGCTTGGATTGGTGACGCCCAATAACGGCATAATGGTTGGAATCACATCCATATGGCTGGTCATTTGCTTGCTCACCAGTGGCTGCATACCGGGCTTGTAAATCACTAGCGGCGTCATGACTTGCTCATCAACAAAGGTTGAGTTATGCCCCCAAAAACCTTTTTCCATAAACTCTTCACCATGGTCACCATTCATGATGACGATGGTGTTTTCCAGTAGCTGGTGTTGTTTGAGATAATCATAAATGCGGCCAAATTGCGCATCTAAATGATGAACCGAGTTAATATAACGATTTTTGATGGGCACAATGTCGTTGCGTAGCTGTTCTTTACTCAATGTTGCATAATTTAAATCATCACGATACGGCTTTGCAATGACGCTCTCTGACGGAAAGTAATAACGGGCATGTGGAGATTCAAAAAACATAAAGGTAAAGAACGGTTTGGTGGTGTTTCGTTGGTCAATAAATGCAAGTAAGTGGCTAACGTTGTCGCGATCACTTTCCCAGCCAGATTTCGGCTTTTCAATTTCATGCAATTGGTCTGTAGGCACTCTTGCGAAAATAGACTTATCAAATTCAGGATAAGAAAACTTGGCACTGGTATAGAAACTCATTTGATAGTGTTGTTGTTGCAATACATCAATAATGGATGCGCCTCGACGAGACTCTAAAAAAGAAAACCAGTAATTGCCTGGTGTGCCCGTAAACATGCCATATACGCCCATGCGCGTACCGTTGCCAGTGCTGTAATTGCGGGTAAAGCGCGCGGCATTTTTAGCAAATGCCCAAGAGTTTGGCATGATTTTTTCATCCAGCATATCAGCACGCAATGATTCAGAGGTCAGCCAAATAATATTGTAGGGCTTGGCTGGTTGTTGAAAATGAATCGGATTAAGTGGATAGTTGAGCTTACCTTTTACTTTTAGTTTGGTGTCACGCTGTGTTTTAAACCCTAGTGAGGAGAAAAAACTACGCGCAGAAACCGTCTGATAAAACGGTACTGATTCTGCCACCACATTCAACTGGGTGGTTGTATAGCTATCAAGTGCAAAACCCATATGTACTAAAATGGTGGCGACAAAGGCTGTGATGGGTAGCCATTTAAACGACAAAACAGTTTGTGTTTTATATTGGTAAAAGCGTTTTGCCAGCCATAAAATCAAAATCTGCACCAGCACAAAGCCGAGAGCAATAAGCGCATAGCCGACGTCAGACGCGGTACTTCCACCCAGAGATTCAATGCCGCCCGGTGTCATGACTAAGTTGAGTATAAAGCCATTAAAAAACATGCCATACAGCGCAAAAATCTTAGCATTGGCATAGAGCAATAAAGTGGTGATGGCACCAGTGATGATGGCTGTGATGTAGACAGGGCGCGAGTTGTTAGGTCGAGTGAATTGGCCCATCAACGCTGTGATTAAAATTGAGGGTAATAAATAATAAAGGCCATACAACAAAAAAGCTAACAACATAAATCCAAGCGTCAGCCAACTTTGCTCAAATGCACTGCTAAAAGAGATGGAGTCAGAAACCAGCCACAACACCAGAAAATAAGTCATGGCGAAATAAAGCGTAAGTATTTTTTTTTGCGTTGTGGATGGCATTTTTATTTTTCAAGTCAATTGTGTTGGGCAATGATTGCAATAACTATGCCCCACATTTTTAGCGACTAAAAATGCATCTTTTATTTATATAACATTATGATTTATATGTATTTAATTATTATTAACAATTATTGTGTCTGAATGAAAGCCCTATGCATTTATCTGTTACATGCAAACCCTGCAGTATTCATGCATTAAATGCACATTTTTTTGTAAATAAAGTGGCGTTGCCTTTTAAGTGCTTAGTGACTATGTCGAGTGACTATGTTTTAATTCGGCTTATGTTTTTAACTTAACCTTAGGGAGTGAATCTAAAGGCAGTCTGTATTTAGATTCAAACATGTGAACACGCCATTTAATAAAATAGCTTTAATTGGTAAATACCAAGACCGTGAAATGCGTGAGCATATTGTTGCGCTGGCTGAGTTTTTGCGCGCGCGTCACCTTCATGTTTTTTTGGAAACGGAGACTGCGCGTTGTTGCGAGATTGCTGACTACCCCATTCGGGCATTAACAGAGTTTAATGGCGATATTGATTTAGCCATCGTGCTAGGTGGCGATGGCACGATGCTAGGCGTTGCGCGAGCGTTGCTTGAACACCAAGTACCTCTTTTGGGAATAAACCGCGGACGCATTGGTTTTTTAACTGATATTAGTGCGCAAAATATGCTGGAAGATGTTGCTAAAGTGCTGGCAGGCGATTACAGCATTGAACAACGTTTAATGTTGCATACTAAAATTTTGCGTAAAGGCAAACTGCTGGGCGAGGGCGTGGCACTCAATGATGTGGTGATTAGCAAAGGTGAAGTGGCGCAACTGCTGGGTTTAGAGGTGATGATTGATGAGCAGTTTGTGCATCGTCAGCGTTCAGATGGCTTGATTGTGGCGACCCCAACGGGAACCACTGCTTATGCGCTTTCAGCAGGGGGGCCGATTTTGCATTCCGCGCTCGAGGCCATTACCCTTGTGCCAATTTGCCCACACACATTGAGTAATCGGCCGATTGTGATTAAAAGCACCAGTCAAGTACACGTGAAACTGGTTGATCAATACGAATCGCGTATTCATTTTGACGGGCAATTGATTGCGCGATTATATCAATATGACGATGTTTACATTGCGCGGGCAGAGAAAATGACGCGCTTGTTGCATCCAAACGGGCATTGTCATTATGAAATGCTGCGCAAAAAACTGCATTGGGGCTAACAGCATGCAACCTAGCCCAAATAATGTCTTATTTTCAATCTTAGCAATCTAATTTCAAGTATATGTTACAAGCGTTATCTATCCGTGATTTTGTCATCGTAGACCAATTAAACCTAGAGTTTGAGCGCGGTTACACCGTGCTTACGGGCGAGACTGGCGCGGGTAAATCAATATTGATTGATGCACTATCTTTAGCACTGGGCGCACGAAACGAGGGTGATGTAGTGAGGGCTGGGTGCGACAAAGCTGAAATGACCGCGCATTTTAGCCTGCATGACAACTTGGATGCGCAAGCGTGGCTCAATGCCAATGAAATGCAAACGGATGAAAATGAGCTGGTATTACGCCGTGTGATTTATGCAGATGGCCGAAGTCGCGCGTTCATCAATGGCATCGGCGCAACGGTTGCCCAACTCAAAGAAATTGGTGAATATTTAGTGGATATTTACAGCCAAAATGCGCATCACTCGCTATTGAAATTAGCCACGCAAAGAAATGTACTCGATGACTTTGCCGGGGCAAGCGATTTAGCGCAAGCGGTGGCGGAGTCGTTCAAAGTTTGGCATCAATTGCACCGTACGCGCCTTGAAATGGAACAGAACGCCAGTAAATATGCGGATGAACTCGCGGAGTTAAGGGATAAAACGCGTGAGTTGAGCCAATTGGGTTTGGCAACCGATGGCTGGAAGGACGAATGGGAAACCTTGCAGCAAGAACACAGTCGCTTATCGCATGGCGCAAGCTTATTAAGTGGCTGTGAGGCCTGTCGCGCGTTGTTAAGTGAGGGTGAAATTTCGGCACTACGTCAATTGGCAACCACCCAGCACAAACTACAAACGCTGCGTGACTTTGATGCGCAATTAGATGAGCCGATGGCCAGTTTAGATTCCGCCATTATTCAGCTAGAAGAGGTTGACCGTTTTTTAAATCGCTATGTGCAAAAAACAGAACTGGAACCTGCACAGCTAGCAGAAATTGAGGCGCGCATTCAAGCCTTACATGCTGCCGCCCGAAAATATCGTAGCACGGTAGACATGTTGCCCACCTTACTTGCCCAGTGGCAGGCGCGCATGGCAGAATTGGCGAGTGTAGGCGATGATGGTGAACTGTTAAAAAAAGAAGCTGCTGCCCTTGCCACATATCATGTGCATGCTGAAAAACTCAGCACTGGTCGGCAAAAAGCTGCTCAACAGTTGAGTGAAAAAGTGACTGCTGAAATGCAGCGGTTATCGCTTGCAGGCGGCAAGTTTGAAGTGTTACTGACCCCACAAGAAAAGTCTGCAACAGGGTTAGAGCAGGTTGAATTTTTGGTGGCAGGCCATGCGGGTGTTGCGCCAAAACCGTTAAATAAAGCCGCCTCAGGCGGTGAGTTATCGCGTATCAGTTTGGCCATTCGGGTAGTAACCGCGCAGCAGAGCAGTGTGGACCGCCATTCTATGAACAGTATGATATTTGATGAAGTGGATGTGGGAATTGGCGGCGGCGTGGCTGAAGTGGTTGGCCAACTGCTTAAGCAACTTGGCCAGACACGCCAAGTGTTGGTGATTACCCATCTGCCACAAGTGGCGGCACTTGGGTCGCAACACTTGCGCGTGAGTAAGTCGCTCGTCAATGGACAAACGTTAAGTACAATCGTTACATTGAATCAAACATCACGCGTCGAAGAAATCGCGCGTATGCTGGGCGGCCTAGAACTCACGGAAACCACTCGTCAGCATGCGCAAGAAATGCTTGCCCGTTAAGCGCATTTAAAGCGTGTGATGTCGGCCTAATCTGGCAATAGCATCATGGGTTGTGTTCATCTGTTCACTCAAGCCCCGCATCAAACACACAATGGCCGTTTGCAGGCTGGGTTCAATTTTTACGTAATTGAGTCCAAGAATACAGCCATTTTCACTACGGCTGAAAATACTGTGTTTCACCTGAGTGCTAGCCTCAAAAGATAAATTGCCCTGCAAAATAACGATGGAAATTTTTGCCATACACATTTTATCGGTAGCAATGTTGATGTGCGAGCGCACGCCAATTCCACCAGCGCTGATGTCAATTGCAGGCAACTCAATGGGCGCGCCTTCATAAAAATGCAGGGTGACCATTCTGCGAAACGGAAAACGCTCATAACGACGGCGCTCAGCACCTACAGCAGTGCTCAAATTAGACATTTTGTTATTGATTATGAATGCGTTACACGCATATTAGGCACATCAGATTGCGCGGGTCAAATGAATATTTGAGCTAATGTGTTGTTCATCACGATTGATTTTAAAAGTGGTTGATACTAGCCAGAATAAGGTTTAATTCAACCAAAAAAAATTAACGTTGGTCGATTTTATTTTGTAGTTAAAGTGATTTGCAGATGCGTTTTTTAGATGCAGTTTGACAGATTAATTTAAGATTTTTTGTGAGTTTTTGTAGACAAACCTTTTTGACTGCCCTGCGAGCCTTTATTTACAAGGCTCGCAGGGCAGAGTTTTTTTCTCGTATATAAAAGCATCAAATAGACACGTTTGTCGATGGATATTTTTGGTGGCTTAAGAGGGGTTTCCTATCAGTCATATCAATGATTCAGACGGAAAATGTGAATGGAAATTTGTTGTTTTGGTAAGCAAGATGGATAAGATTTAGCTGATGTTTTGCGATTCAACTCGATTTCTGCCTTTATTTTTGGCCGCATAGAGGGCTAAGTCGGCCGCCGCATAAAGCGCATTGAGTGAACCTTGTTGATGCGTGGCCATGGCGGTGACGCCAAAGCTGGCGGTCATTTGAATGGTTTGGCTAATTTGCGTTTGAATAGCATTTTCTTGTAGGCTAAGGCGTAGTTTTTCAGCCACGACCAAAGCTTCGTCAAGTGAGGTTTTGGGCAGTAATATAATAAATTCTTCACCGCCAATCCGCGCCACGATGTCGGAAGCGCGGATATTTTGGCTGAGTGTTTCTGCGGTTTTTTGAATGACTTCATCGCCCGTTGGGTGGCCAAAACAATCATTAATGCGTTTAAAAAAGTCTAAATCGGCCATGATAATGGCGGTGTCGCTGCCTTCACGCTTGGCTCTGACTAGTTCAATATTGGCGAGTCGGTCAAACTCACGGCGGTTATATAAGCCTGTAAGTGCATCTAGTTGTGAAAGAATTTCTAGCTGTTGTTTTTGCCGTTGCAGTTCTTCGTTGCTGGCTTGTAATTGTTGTTGCAGCAAGGTGGTGACTGTATGTTTACGCCACAGCAAAAACGCAAGTAGCAGGCCAAGCGCGGCTGCGGCAAACCCTTGTGCTTGATTGATGGCAAGGATGACAGGGTTTTTTTGCGTCAAAGCCATTGCAATATAAAAAAGCAGGTAGCTGCCGGTGTAGAGTGCAATTGCATGCGCAGGCCTTATTAATATGAGGGTTCCAGTAAAAACGCAACAAAGTGAGAACATGTTGACGGAGCCGCTTCCCCATTGATCAATGGCAGAGCGCAGTACGCCGAAAATTAAAAAGCTCGTAGCCAGCGCTAGCAGGGCGGTAGTATTGCAGTATTTGCTTCGTCCCCAATTTAAAAAGAGGCCTGCTGATATCAACCAAACCGCCATAATGAGATTTAGTGAGCTTGCATGGCGTATACCCTGCAGTGCCGTAGGTGCAAGCGCACCGATACTTTGCCAGTTCACTTTTGCGCCGAGCAGCATAGAAAATATCGCCAAGCCTAATATTAAAGGTTGGCGCTGTAAAGTATCTTGCAAAGCAGCTTGCGCGACTTTATCGTGCTCTGCACGCAGGGCTTGAATGCGTTGCACTAGAAATTGCAGGCGCTTTTTCATTGATTAATTATCAAAATATGAATTTGAAAGAGGTATTTAGCATTGGATAGTTCAATTACGGCCAGCACGGTGAATACTTGAATCTAGATGAATAAAAATACCCTTAAAAATTACATGGATTAGAAAATTTAATCAAATTCAGGCCAAACATTTCAGTGAGGGATTATGGTAATCTACCCATTCAATCTATTTGCAAATTTTTTAAATGATAGTGAGTCAACCCAACGTGCGCATGCAACTTCACGCTAAATGCTTGATGATACTTTTAGTATTAAGTGCGTTACATGTGCAAATTGCTGTTGCCGATACTGCAAACACGTTAGAGTCACCGCGTGGCGGGTGGAATTATTCTGGTATGACTGACCGCGCAGGTGAGGCGCGCGTGGCTTACCCCACACCGCCGATTGACCGTGGCGCACAGCGCAACCGCACGCTAATCAAAGGCCGTATTGCAGCGGCGGGGACCAATCGCACACCTAAACTTGTGGTGAATGGAAACCCCCTGCCGCTGAACGTAGGCGCTGAGGGGCGTTATGAACGCCATTACGCGTTTGGCAGCGGCTCAAATAGTGTGGAGCTGAAATCACCTAACGGCACTAGCGTTAGGCGCGTGCAGTTTTATGAGTCTAACCCAACAAAGCAACTGCCAAAATTGCGCATCATTTGCGCATGGGATGCCCCAGAAGCTGAAGTCGATTTGCATGTGCTAACGCCAGATGGCCAGCATGTCACATGGTCAAGCCCCATACTAAAAACGGGTGGCGGGTTGGATGTAGACAGCGTGGACGGCCCAGGCCCTGAAATGTTTAGCACTTCAACTCCCATTCGCGGCGCTTACAATATTTACATCAATTATTGGGGAAACCTCAACGAAGCCGGCTACAATTTTGACCAAAGCCAACTGCAAAAACCCATCATCACCACACGCATTACCCTAGTATTTAATGAAAACACGCCCAACGAAAAGCGCGAAGATTTTGTGGTGCCGCTACGTAAAATTGGTGAACTGAATTTTATTAAGTCGTTTGTGTATTAGCCGAGTTGAATACCAGTTAAAAAATAAAAACATGGTCGTGTAATCGCGTTAAATTTTGACATTCAAAAACAAGCAAAAACGTTTAAATTCCACAGCAACCTTTTTCGATGCTCTGCAAGCCTTATAAATAAAGGCTCGCAGAGGCGTTATTTTTTCTCGATGAAAAGTTTTCTTTAAAAAGATGTTTTTGAGGTTGATTTTTTTGTTATTAAATTAAGCGGTAAATAGGTTAGCAATGCCATCTAAACCCACAAAATTGAGTGCGTAAGTTGCTTGTGCTTGCACCACTGGTTTTGCGTGGTAAGCCACGCCAACGCCAGCGGTTGACATCATTTTTAGGTCATTGGCACCATCGCCAATGGCAATGGTTTGACTGACGTTGAGGCCTAATGCATCGCGCAGTTTTTCTAGTTCATGCGCTTTACGGCTGGCATCGACGATGTCGCCTAAAATATGGCCTGTGAGCTTGCCATCAATGATTTCGAGTGTATTTGCAACGGCGTAATCCAACCCCAATAACGATTGGGTGTGGTTGGCAAACAGTGTAAAACCACCTGAAACGACCATGGTTTTAATGTTGTTGGCTTTGCAAGCGGCAATCCATTCGCGCGCGCCGGGGTTGAGTTGCAGGCGTTCATCAATCACGCGTTGCAGCGCACTTTCAGGTAAGCCTTTGAGTAAACTCACGCGTTTGCGCAAGCTGGCGGCAAAGTCTAACTCGCCACGCATGGCGGCTTCAGTAATTTCGGCAATCTGCGGTTTGATGCCCATCATGTCGGCAATTTCATCAATACATTCAATTGAAATCAGTGTGGAATCCATGTCCATTACCGCCAGCCCAAAATGGCTTAGGCGCTGGGCATCTGGCACCAGTGCGCAATCAACGTGTTGTTCAGCACAAAACTGACGAACAAGTTCAATATTGCTTTCATTGGTGGGCAAGTAGTAAGCATGCTCGGCAATTTGCATAAACTGCGTACTGCCACCTATGAGCCGGTGAATGTGGGTGAGATGTGCCACGCTAACGGCGCGACCTTGAACAACTAAGCGCATGAAATAGCCCTAACAATGTTAAACTAGAATTATAGCTTTTCTTGGCTAGGGGCTAGATGACAAATTTAGCTTTTTAAGCTTGCAACATCGTCTACTATCACAGCAAATAAATCACGTAGTGCAGCTAGTGCGCTGTCGTGCATGGTTTGTGCGTCTATCACTTTGCCATTAGCCCCCGTTAAATTTCTACTCGCACAGGCACTGGCTACCACCACAGGACTAAAGCCCAAGTTAAACGCGCCACGGGCGGTGGAGTTGATGCACATATGCGTCATAAACCCTGCAATCACTAAATTTTTAATGCCGATTGCTTTTAATTGTGCTTCAAGCGGGGTAGAAACAAACGAATTAGGGTAGTTTTTGATGATGACATTTTCACCCTTAATTGGCGCAACTTCTTTTGAAATTACGCCAATTTCAGCGGATACGTCGTAAGGTGTGCCAACACCAGCATCATGTTGAATATGAATAACAGGGATTTTTAAATCACGTGCCAATTGTAGTAATTTTTGTGCCTCTTTGATTGCAGGCTCAACGTTGGTGAGTTGCATGATGCCTTGGCGGTAAGTGTTTTGGCAATCCACCATGATTAAAGCAGAGTTTGAAAGGCCCGGCTGTTCATAGCCCATTCCGGTAATGTCACGTAATGATGGTGAGGGGGTTGTCATGAAGCAACTTCCTTTCTTTTAGTTAGGGTTTTACTAGCTTATCGTTCGCTTTTGCGCCAAAATACTACCTAGAAAATAATTACCTTCAACAAGCACTTTAAAATGAATTTACACGAATATCAAGCCAAAACTTTACTGCAAAAATACAACATTCCTGTTCCGCGAGGGCAAGTGATTTCAGTTGCTAAACAAACTTCAGCGGTGACTTCTGAAATTGACAGCCAAGCGTGGGTGGTAAAAGCCCAAGTGCATGCGGGTGGGCGCGGTAAGGCGGGTGGCGTAAAAGTTGTTAAATCGCCAAAAGAGGCGCAAACAGTTGCGAGTGAGTTGCTCGGCAAAACATTGGTGACGTATCAAAATGCGCCCGATGGTCAACCTGTAAACCAAGTGTTGATTGAAGAAACACTGCCGATTGCGCGCGAATTGTATTTGTCGATGCTGGTGGATAGAACTTTAGAGCGCGTGGTGGTGGTGGCATCTGTCGCAGGCGGAATGGATATTGAAGAAATCGCGCACACCAGCCCAGAAAAAATTCTGCAAGAAGTGTGCGACCCGCTCAACGGTTTGGTTGACTTTCAAGCACGAAATTTAGCGTTTAAGTTGGCGTTAAGTGGCGAGCAAATTGGGGCGTTCAGTAAAATCCTCAAAGGACTGTATCGCCTATTTAAAGAAAATGATTTGGCGCTATTAGAAATTAACCCACTGGTGGTGACAACCGATTGCAAGTTGTTTGCGCTAGATTGCAAAATGAGTATTGATGATAACGCCTTATATCGCCAAAAAGCCTTAGCTGAACAGCGCGATTGGTCTCAGGAAGACAGCAAAGAGGCGATTGCCCATCATGCTGGGTTGAATTACATCGCCCTAAACGGCAATATCGGCTGTATGGTGAATGGTGCAGGGCTGGCGATGGCAACCATGGATTTGATTAAACTGCATGGCGGCGCACCAGCCAACTTTTTAGATGTGGGCGGTGGCGCGACGGCTGAAACAGTCACAAAGGCCTTCAAGATTATTCTGGAAGATCACAACGTTAAAGCGATTTTGGTCAACATTTTTGGCGGCATCATGCGTTGCGATATTATTGCCGAAGGCATTATCACTGCTGTAAAAGAAGTCGGCATGACGATTCCGGTTGTCGTCCGTTTAGAGGGTACAAACGTTGAGTTGGGCAAGCAAATGTTGCGCGAAAGCGGCTTGAATATTATTTCAGCAGAAAACTTAACCGATGCGGCCAAACAAGCCGTCAACTCTGTTAAAGGTCAGGCAGTATGAGCATATTAGTCAATAAAAACACCAAAGTTTTATGCCAGGGCTTTACCGGCAAGCAAGGCACGTTTCACTCTGAACAAGCGCTGGCTTACGGCACTAAAATGGTAGGCGGCGTCACGCCAGGTAAAGGTGGGCAGTTACACTTAGGTTTACCTGTGTTTAACACCATGCGTGATGCTGTGCGTGATACGCAGGCTAACGCCAGCGTCATTTACGTGCCACCTGCTTTTGCCGCAGACTCCATTTTAGAAGCAAGTGACGCAGGTATTGAGCTGATTATTTGTATTACTGAAGGCATTCCTGTGCTGGATATGCTCAACGTAAAGGCCGCGCTTAAAGCCAATGGCACCAAACTGATTGGTCCAAATTGTCCAGGCATTATCACGCCAGATGAATGCAAAATCGGTATTATGCCAGGCAGTATTCACTTGCGTGGTAAGGTGGGCGTGGTGTCACGCTCTGGCACGTTGACGTATGAAGCGGTGCATCAAACCACCGCCTTAGGGCTTGGTCAAACCACCTGTGTGGGTATTGGTGGCGACCCGATTAAAGGGTTAAATTTTATTGAGTGTTTAACCATGTTTGAGGCCGACCCTGAAACCGAAGCGATTATTATGGTAGGTGAAATCGGCGGTTCAGATGAAGAGGCGGCAGCAGAATTCATTAAAAGCCATGTCACAAAACCGGTGGCGGCCTATATTGCGGGGCAAACAGCGCCAGCTGGTAAACGTATGGGCCATGCGGGGGCGATTATTTCAGGTGGTAGCGGAAAGGCCGTTGATAAAATTCGCGCGTTGGAACGCGCTGGTGCTGTAGTGGCAAGTTCCCCTGCTGGCTTGGGTGAAGCCGTGCTTGAAGCAATCAAAGCTAACAAAAAGGTAGCATAAACAATTTATGAAAACATTCCTCAAGCGTTTTGCGTTCATTTTACTGCTCACGACCATGCCAGTAATGGCTGCCGAAGATATTGCCTATTTACTCACGGCGTCGTCCAAGG
>JAKQTB010000232.1 GCA_029569495.1 Pseudomonadota bacterium
TGAACGCGGTAAGTGATGCCGCTGAAAAAAGTTATATTGATGACTGAATGGCAGCACCCGTGGCAAAAAATGCCCCACCTGCAATGTGGTGAATGGTGCGCAGCTCATCATATCCATCAAAATGCCAATGCCCATCGGTAAAAACCCGTTCATCCGCATAAGCGGCCACGACTTCTGCAATAAATAAATCGTATGTGTTTTGGTTGTGCGGCTCGGGGATAATTTTGCACTCTAGCCACGCTACGCAGCCTGCCAGCAACGGCGCGGCAATGTGCTTGGCGGCAAAAGTTTGTAATTTATTTTCTGCAAATTTATCGGCGCCTTGCAACTCGCGCCCAGAGGTTGAGCCTAGCTTGGTGACTAAATCTACCTGCACCACGCACGGCACATTAATGGCGAATGTGCCTGAAGCCTCAATCAACTCACGCGTATAGGTTTTTTTATCAATCACCACGCAAATTTTAGGTGGGTCAAAATCGAGCGGCATATTCCACGCCGCCGCCATGATGTTTTGTTTGCCGTTAAAGCTGGAGGAAACAAGGATGGTGGGACCGTGGTTTAGGAGGCGGTAGGCTTTGCTGAGCGAGACGGGAATCATGATAACCACTCTGACTTATGTGCTAAAGTTAGCTATTCTGAGGAACGACAAATTCAAAAACTTCAATTCCGAGAATATTCTTAATAGGTAATAATTTAGCAGGGAAACCACTCTCTAAAACTAAAACTGCGCGACCACTCTGCGACATGCCTTCTGACGCTTGTACGGCTTCAATTACAGCACGATATTTCACACATTGAAAAAGTCCACGCAATATATCAGCTTCATCCGATATTCGTGATTTAATTTCCACCGCGACCCATTCTTTTTTTGTAGAAAAAGATACGTCTAAACAATCACCTGATGGCAAAGGTTTCTCTGTTTCGCCTAAGTTACCATCTTTTAAACCTATCGCCTCTGGATGTTTTGCAACATACTCTTTCAAAGCCTTGTGAGCCAAACTTTCCCCACCCCCTCTAAAATGTGATGCCGCATTTACAAGGTCAGAAAAGTTATTTTTAACAGGCTTTAGCGAGAGTGCTTTTAAGACTTTTTCCCAATCACGGTAAAGATATATTTCTATTAGCTCATTATCGACAATAGCTTTTTTTTCTTTATTAGATAGCCCTGTAAATGATAGCTTGTTGTTTTTATCAGTTTTATCTAAAAACCAACCTACCCCTTCACCAGGAAGTCCTGTTGATTTGTTACATACAATACATTGGATTGGCGGTATATCAACACCCCATTGATGCGAAAGCTCTTTTAGACCTTTACCTATACTTCCAAGTACAAAATTTAAGTTGCGGGGATTGGGTATGCTTAATTCTTTTGCTAAATCTGAGTAAAAAATTGCACTGCCAGCTTCAGCTTGGCGCACTAAAATTGGCAAAGCAAGACGAGCACGCTTCTGATATAACTTATCACCAAAAATTGAGTTGGCAACTTGTGCTGTAGGCGCTTTCATAGATACCAGACCTACTTCTGCCAAGAATCCTTCAAAGTCACCGTTCTATTAAACACAGGCTTGCCCGCTGCGCTCTCTTTTCTATCGGCTACAAAGTAGCCGTGGGGCTCAAACTGAAAGCTCTCGGCGGGTTTTGCGTCTTTTAGGCTGGCTTCTA
>JAKQTB010000018.1 GCA_029569495.1 Pseudomonadota bacterium
AAATAAGCCTTAAATAAAAGCGCAGGCGAAAAAATACGTATAAAACTTGATGATTTAAGGCGAACAATAACTTCTAATACCAATCAAGAATCTTACGAGAAAAATTTTATGCTCTGCGAGCCTTTATTTATAAGGCTCGCAGAGCATCGAAAAAGGTTGTGCGTAAAATGTGCAAAAAAACGTATCATTTAAGCAGTCAGCACGCGCAAAACTTTCGTACCAATTTAGGGTAAAAGTTTAGAGGGTTTTTCTTAAACTGGCAGGTTCAATACCAAGCGATTCGCGATATTTTGCAATGGTGCGGCGCGCCACAATAATGCCCTGTTTGGCGAGTAATTCAGTAATTTGATTGTCCGAAAATGGTTTTTTTGGATTTTCTTGCTCCACTAACTTTTTAATCAGTGCGCGAATGGCAGTGGCTGATGCAGTTCCGCCCGAATCTGTGGCAACGGAGCTACCAAAGAAATATTTCAGTTCAAAAATACCACGCGGTGTGAGCATGTATTTATTGTTGGTCACGCGGGAAATGGTGGATTCATGCAGTTCAAGCTCATCCGCAATTTCGCGTAACACCAGCGGTTTCATGGCAACTTCGCCGTACTCTAAAAAGTTGCGCTGGCGGTCTACAATGGCTTGTGAAACGCGCAAAATAGTAGTGAAACGCTGCTGAATGTTTTTAATCATCCATTTTGCTTCTTGCATTTGGCTTTGCAGGTATTGATTATTGCTATCGCGATTGCGTTTTAAAATGTTGGCGTACATTTGATTGATTTTTAATTTTGGAATCACGCCGTCGTTCAAGGTGGCAATCCAGATGCCTTTCACTTTTTTAACAATCACTTCATGCTGTATGTAATGCTCTGAGCCAATCACGCTAAATTCACTGCCAGGGCGCGGATTTAAGCTGGTGATCAATTGCTGTACACTTTTAAGTGTGGCATCATCACAGCCGAGTTCTTTACGCAGTTTGGCAAAATCGCGTGAGCCAAGTGCGGGCAGATAATGTTTGGCAAGTAGTTTGGCGAGCGCTAAATGCGGTGTGAATTTTGGCAGTGCTTCTAGCTGCAATAGTAGGCACTCACTTAGGTCTCGCGCCCCGACACCAATCGGGTCAAGGCTTTGAATCAACCTGAGTGCCGTTTGTAATTCCAGTTCGTCAATTTCAAGCTCAAGCGGCATTTCCTCAGCGATTTCTTCCAAAGAGGCTTCTAAATAGCCATCCTCACTAATGCTGTCAATCAATAATAGGCAAAGCGTTTGGTCGCGCTCTGATAACGGCATGAGTTTTAATTGCGAGAGCAAATGCTCGCGCAGGCTCATTTGCAAGGTTTCTTGCGGTTTGTAGTCGCTATCGTCGTCAGATGGCGTGGTGTTTTCATCCCACAGGCTGCCGTTAGAAAATTCGTCAAATTCGTCATCAAATTCGGCCGAAAACTCTGTGGGGCCCGCTTCAAGTTCAGTAGTTTCAGACTGCGCTAATTCGGCACTACCTTCAGAAAACTCGGTGCTTGTGAAATCTGAATCGTTGCCAACTTCATCCAGTTCTTGCGTTGTACCAGTGCTATTTAAATCTTGTGTGCTTGTCGGGGGCGCAGCTTCATCTTCTGCCCCATCCGTCGCATTGCCGTACTCATCTTCAAAATCATCTCCGCGCTCTAATAGCGGATTGGTTTGCATCAACAAATCAATTTCTTGATTAAGTTCTAATGTAGAGAGCTGCAAAAGCCGAATGGCCTGCTGCAGTTGCGGCGTAAGCGAGAGATTTTGTGAAAATTTAAGCTGTAAACCTTGTTTCATAGACGAAAATCTTTTCCTAAATACACTTCACGCACACTTTCATTTTCAACAATTTCACTCGGAATGCCTGAAGCAAATACGTGGCCTTGGTTGACAATGTAGGCGCGGTCACAAATTCCTAAAGTTTCGCGAACGTTGTGGTCGGTAATCAGCACGCCAATATTGCGCGTGGTAAGTAAGTGGATGATTTTTTGTATATCAATGACCGCAATGGGGTCAATGCCGGCAAATGGCTCGTCCAATAAAATGAAGTCAGGGTCCGTTGCCAAACATCGGGCTATTTCAACACGGCGACGCTCGCCACCTGATAAACTGACTGCGGCACTGTCTCGAATATGGGTGATATGCAGTTCTTCGAGCAGCGATTCTAATCTCGCATCCATTTCTTCTTCTGATATTTCTTGCAATTGTAAAACGGCGAGAATATTTTCTGATACGGTGAGTTTACGAAAAATAGAAGCTTCCTGTGGCAAATAAGACAAGCCCATTCTGGCGCGCATGTGAATGGGCATGTGGCTCAAGTCATTGCCATCGAGGGTGATTTTCCCATCATCTAAACTCACCAAGCCGACTATCATATAAAAACTGGTGGTTTTGCCGGCACCATTGGGCCCTAATAAGCCGACAACTTCACCGCTTTTTATGTGCAAAGAAATATCCTGCACCACTGTGCGTGATTTGTATGATTTACGTAGATTTTCAACAATGAGTTCGCTCATATGCGTTTATTCTTATTTCTGCATCAAATGTAATAATGGTATTAAATATTAAGGAGTATCTTGTGTTTTTGGCGCTTCTTTAGGTTGCTCAGTGCTAGCACCTGCGGCCTTTTTATTTTTGGGCTGAATAATGGCACGTACACGGCCGCTGGTGGTGGTGCCATCCGCAGATTTTGCGCCACCAATCACTTCAGCATATTCAGCATTGGCGTCGTAGCTAATATATTCACCATGCACAATATCTTCACCGCGCTTGACCCACGCTTTGGTGTAGAGCTGCACTTTATCCATGCGGCCATCATATTCAATACGTTGTGCGCTGCCTTCCATGTATTCATTTTTACCTTCTCGCTTTTGCTTAAAGGTCGTGGGGTTGCCAGTGGAAGTGCTGTGCTGAAAACCTGCACTGTCTTCACGCACGATGAGTTTATCCGCACGAATAATTAAAGTGCCTTGCGTTAAAATCACATTGCCAGAATAGGTGCTAATCTGCTTTGCGTCATCTACCTTAACGCTGTCTGCTTCTAAGTTAATCGGTTTATCGCGGTCGGCGGCTTCAGCTAAAGCATTTGTAGAAAAACCAATTATGGTGATGAAATTCAACAGCGCTAGGATGCCTAAAATGGGTTGTGTAATTTTGACAGGGTTGTTCATAATTTCTCCGAAGCACGTTTTTCTTTAGCGTTGATTTTCGATTGGTTTGATTTTGGTTGAGATAGTTTAGTTGCACTGGTACTTTTAGTCGATGTTTTAGTCGCACTCGACTGCGCGGATTTTGTTTTTTTCACATCCGATGTTTTAACATTGCTTTTAACGTTTTTTGTTTTGTTGGCCGCAGGTTTTTTGTTATTTTTTGTTTCCGGTTTGGCTTTAGTTGTGGTTGCTTGCTTGCTAGTTGCCTTCTTGCTGTCGGTGTTTTTGGCATTAGATTTTAATGACACAGGTTTAGTTGTCGGTTTTTGTACGCTAACCGATTTTACGCCATTACTTTTACTTAATTTCGTTTTGGGTGCATTTTCAGCAATTGGCTGCTGAATTTGCTTATTCGTTGCACTTTTTCTATCTTTTTTTAATGGTGGTCTTTCATAATGCGCCTTTACCTTATGCAACAACGTGACCGTGTTTTTATCTTTTTCGTAAATCATACCCGTTGCGTGAATGACGGTTTTAGGCGCCTGACGAATAATCACAGGTCTGTCAGTGCGCACTAAGTCTTGATTTGGCAAAATTTCCAGAAAGTCTGTTTCTACCGTCATTTCACCTTTTTCAGCAAACGCTTCGCGCGTCACTTTGACTTGATCATATAGCTTTACTTCTTCGCCATTGCTAGAGACGTCACCCCGTTGTCCTTCTACGCGGGTATAAGGTTTGCCGATTGTATATTGCGTGTAGCGCGGTTGTTTCAACTCTGTAGCATCATTATCAGGGAAATGCTTCATTTCAGACGCAGCCAAGGTATAGCGCAACTTGCCGTTAATATCGGTTTGCGTGGTGACAAAATTATTAACAATGTAGTCAGGGTCATGTCGGCTTGAGCCATCTGGTTTTGGTGTGGGTGGCTGCACAATCAGGTTAATCCACGCGGCTAATATTGCCAAAATGGCCAATAAAGTGATTGGAAAAACAATAGCTGAACGTGCTTTGGTAATCATTCACACACTTAACAGTTAGTTTGCCATGCTGGCTTGTTTTAGAAAGGGCGCCATTTGTGCATCAAATGTGCCTTGTGACTGCATAATGAGTTCGCATACTTCACGTACCGCACCACGTCCACCAGATTTTAGCGTGATGTAATGTGCATGATCTAATACAAGTTGTGGTGAGGCGGGCACCGCGATAGCACAGCCACATTGCAACATGGGTGGCAAATCAACCACATCATCGCCCATAAAAGCACATTGCG
>JAKQTB010000022.1 GCA_029569495.1 Pseudomonadota bacterium
GCCTTATAAATAAAGGCTCGCAGGGCAGCATCAAATGGTTGCAATTAATTCCGGCGTTTTTATATTCAATATGTGGCTACAAAAGATGTTGGGATTTACTCAATCTGATCTTCATCAAATAAATGCCGCACATCTTTACCCTTCACCATATACACCACATATTCTGAAACGTTTTTAGCATGGTCGCCAATGCGCTCAATGGCTTTTGCTACAAACAACACTTCAAGCGTCATGGAAATGGTGCGTGGATCTTCCAGCATGAACGTAATCATCTGACGAATGGCAGCTTGATATTGCTCATCTACTTTTTCATCCATCTGGGCGATTTCTTGCACCTTGGTTTCGTCTGAGCGTGCAAACGCATCGAGTGCCATACGCAGCATGGTTTGCGTGACGGAAGCCATAGCTTTTACATCAGAAAACTTAGTTGACCACGCGCGGTTTGCTTCATGAATACTAATCGCAAAACGTGCAATTTTTGAAGCCTCATCACCAATACGCTCAAGGTCGGTAATGGTTTTAATCATCATGAGAATCATGCGCAAATCCCCAGCAGTAGGCTGGCGGCGCGCGATGATAGTGCTGCAATCTTCATCAATCTGCACTTCAAGCGCATTCACTTGATGGTCTTTTTTCACTACTGTTTGTGCAAGCGTTGGGTTTGATTCCACTAGTGCTTTCATTGCATCGGCAATTTGCTTTTCAACCAGACCGCCCATTTCGAGCACTTTGGCGCGCACGCTTTCTAGCTCGGCATCGTATTGCTTAAATATGTGTTCTGAACTCATGGTGTTTCCTTAAATTTATCTTTAAAATTTTGCAGTTAAATTAACCGAACTTGCCCGTGATGTAATCCTCTGTCTCTTTGCGGGTTGGGCGCGTAAAAATCTGGTTGGTATCACCATACTCCATCAACTCACCTAAATACATATAAGCCGTGTAGTCCGAGACGCGCGCGGCCTGTTGCATGTTATGTGTCACCACTAATATGGTGAGTTTTTCTTTGAGCTCACTCATCAATTCTTCAATATTGGCCGTGGCAATTGGGTCGAGCGCTGAAGTTGGCTCATCAAACAACATGATTTCTGGGTCAGTCGCCAAAGCTCGGGCAATACACAAGCGCTGTTGCTGGCCGCCTGATAAATTAAACGCTAAATCCTGCAAACGATCTTTTACTTCATTCCAAAGTGCGGCGCCTTTAAGCGCTTCTTCCACTTTATCATCAAGGGTGCGTTTGTTTTTTTCATCGCGCACACGCAAACCATAAGCCACATTTTCATAAATGGTTTTGGGGAATGGATTTGGCTTTTGAAACACCATACTGATGCGCATGCGTACTTCAATCGGGTCAACGCCTGCTTCTAGAATATTCGTGTTATCCGGATGCATCACAATCTGGCCTTGGTATTTATTGCCAGGATATAAATCATGCATACGGTTAAAGCAGCGTAAAAAAGTAGATTTTCCGCAACCTGATGGGCCGATGAGCGCGGTGATTTTTTTCTCATAAAGCGGCATGTTGATGCTTTTTAATGCCTGATTACCATTGCTGTAAAAGAAGTTTAAATCGCGTGCTTCTGCTTTGATTGGGGTTGTTATGTTTACCATGTAAGTGATTCCCTAATTATGCCTAAATTTTTACCATTTAATGTTTTTACGAATTTTGTAACGCAAGTAAATTGCGGTGCCGTTCATGAGCAATGTCACCACAATAATAATGGCGCCCGTGGCCGCAGCATTGATATGAAACGCGTGATCTGGACGTGATAGCCAGTTAAACATTTGAATCGGCAACACCGTAAAGCCGGAATCTAACCACTGAAAATTGATAAATGGCGCAACATCTGATATTGGAGAAGGCGGTAAGAACGCAATAAATGTGAGCGCGCCAATCGTGATAATCGGTGCAGTCTCGCCAATTGCGCGCGACATGCCAATAATCACACCGGTGAGTATGCCGCCTTGTGAATATTTCACCACATGGTCACTTACCACTTGCCATTTAGTAGCACCAACCGCATAGGCTGCCTCTCGAATCGCCACCGGAATACCGCGAATCGCTTCACGTGTAGACACAATCACAATCGGTAATATCAGCAAACCAAGTGTTAAGCCTGCGGTTAAAATGCTTTGACCAAAATTAAAGCCGTAGACAAACAGACCAAGTGCCAGCAAACCGTAAATAATCGAAGGCACACCCGCAAGATTTGAAACGTTAATTTCAATCAGGTCTGAAAACCAGTTTTTTGGTGCGTACTCTTCTAAATACAAACCTGCCGCAACACCAACTGGCACAGCCGTTAAAAAAGTCACCAGCATCACTAACGCTGACCCCACCCAAGCTGAGAGCAAGCCCGCACTGCCCGCGCGGCGCGATGGAAAATCGCTAAAAAACTGTAAGTTAAAGCGAGGATAGCCATCCATCACCAAATCGATAAAAAGCGTTAGCAATGTCAGCAGGCCGAGCATGAGCGCCACCAAGCCAACCATTGCAAACAACATATCATTGCGTTTGTGGCGGCGAATCATTGCCCGCACTGCATCCAAGTTTTTAAGGACTGAAGCCTTCATTTCCGTTGTCATTAGTATTGCTCCCTAAATTTCTTACGCACCACATGACCAATCAAGTTAAACCCTAAGGTCATCGCAAACAGCACCAAACCCGCGGCAAAAATACTTTGGTAGCCAATGCTGGCATGAGGTAAATCACCCATGGCCACTTGTACAATATAGGCCGTAATGGTTGCGGCGCCTTCGGTAGGATTAAAAGTGAAGTTGGGCTGCTGGCCAGCCGCAACGGCCACCACCATGGTTTCACCCACTGCGCGAGAAATCGCCAAAATATAAGCGGCCACAATGCCTGAAGTGGCTGCAGGTGTGATGACCCGTATCGCGGTTTGAAAACGCGTCGCTCCCATGGCGTACGAGCCTTCACGCATACTCATAGGCACGGCGCGCATGGCGTCTTCTGCCACTGAAGCAATATAGGGAATAATCATCACGCCCATCACCAAGCCCGCGCTCAACATATTAAAGCCGGGTAAAACTGGGTAAACTTTTTGTAGCAATGGCGTCACAAATAACAAGGCAAAGTAACCAAACGCAATGGTAGGCACGCCCACTAATAGCTCTAAAATTGGCTTGGCAATTTCGCGGGTTTTGTGTGAGGCAAATTCAGAAAGATAAATGGCCGCAATGGTGCCAATTGGCACTGCCACCGCTAATGCCACGAGCGAAGTTGTGAGCGTACCAGCCACCAGCGGCAGAATGCCGTAATGGGCATCTTCAAAAAGTGGTGTCCATTCAGTTCCCGTAAAAAATTCAACTAACGAAACGGTTTTAAAAAACCCAAAGGATTCATAAAACAATATAGCCACAATGGCAAAAGTAGTAAATACAGCGGAGAGCGCAGCGAGCATTAATATCAGCTCAATCACGCGCTCTTTGATATTTCTACGGACACTTTTGGCCAAACGCGGGCTTATGGTTAAGGTGGTGGTATTTTCAGTCATCGTGGCAGTATTCATATGAAGGATTTTTTAAACATCTTGTTTAAAAAAACTTGGTCACTCCCGCTTGCGCGAGAATGACTAAGTTGATGGGGTTTTGACAAAATCAATTAAAAACTTAACGATTCAAGTTACTTAATTCTGTTAATTAAATCTTTTACTTTAATCCCCACTTCATTTTTTCCACCAAAGCCTGTGCCAGGTTTTAAAGCTTTGAAGTGCTCTTTTACCGCAGCGTAATCTTCTGTTGTTAATGGAACATATTTCACCTCTTTCACCAAAGTTGGTGCGTGTTCCAAGTAGTAGTTTACAAAAGCCTTTACTTCTGGCTTAAACGCTGCCGATGTTGCATTAACATAAATAAAGATTGGGCGTGCCAGCGGCTGATAAGTTCCATCTTTCACTGCTTCAGGTGAAGGCATCACCGCTGGTGAGCCTGCTTTTGCTGAGATAGGAATGGCTCTTAATTTATCTTTATTTTCTTCATAATAAGCATAACCAAAGTAGGCCAAACCACCCGTATTACCGCTCACGCCTTGTACCAATACGTTATCATCTTCTGATGGCGTATAATCAGTACGACTAGCTTTTGATTTACCATTGATGGCTTCTGTAAAGTAATCAAACGTACCTGAAGCGGTACCTGGGCCAAATAAAGCCAACGCTTTGTCTGGATAAGCCGCATTCACTTGCTTCCAGTTTTTAACGCTCGATTTTGGCTCCCACATTTTTTTCAACTCTTCAACGCTTAAGCTTTTAACCCAATCATTTTTGCTATTCACCACCACGGTGAGCGCGTCAAAGGCTATGGGTAACTCAATAAATTGAATGCCCGCTTCTTTACAAGCGTCCATTTCCTTTTGTGCAATTGGGCGTGAGGCGTTTGAAATATCAGTTTCACCACGGCAGAATTTTTTAAAGCCAGAACCAGTACCAGATTCACCCACCGTCACTTTGTTCTTTGTCGCAATTTGAAACTCTTCAGCAACGGCCTCAGTGACTGGGTAAACCGTACTTGAACCATCAATTTTAATCACTTTATCCGCTGCGCTTGCGTAGCCGCTGGTAAATGCTGCTGCAATAATCACTGCCATGCCTAGTTTTTTATTCATGTCGCTTTTCTCCATAAAGTTAAATACATGCTGTTTCGATGCATTGCATTTTAGAGTGCGAATATGACAACTTTGTGACAAAAACTAAAAAAGCCATGCAGTGTTGCATGGCTTTTTTAAGGGGATAATTTAGACTAAAAAATCAGTTAAAACAGCCTAAAATTAACGACAACCTTTTTCGATGCTCTGGAAGCCTTATAAACAAAGGCTTCCAGAGCATTTATTTTTTCTCGTAGTTTTTGTGTGTTTAAAATTACGATGAATTGCCCCTAAAAACACTAATTCTCCGCGCGCATATGCGGAAATAAAATCACATCACGAATGCTGGGCGAATCTGTAATTAACATGACCAAACGGTCAATGCCAATGCCGCAACCGCCCGCTGGTGGCATGCCGTATTCCAACGCGCGAATAAAATCTGCATCGTAATACATCGCCTCTTGGTCGCCCGCTTCTTTGGCTTTCATTTGTGCGTGAAAGCGCGCGGCTTGATCTTCCGCATCGTTGAGTTCACTAAAACCATTGGCCATTTCGCGGCCGGTGATAAATAGCTCAAAACGTTCGGTGATTTCCGAGTTTTTGTCTGAAGCGCGCGCCAAAGGCGACACTTCAACGGGGTAATCAATAATATACGTGGGTTGCCACAACTGGCTTTCGGCCGTTTCTTCAAACAGGCTTAATTGCAGCGAGCCCAAACCAGCGTGTTCAAACACTTTAATGCCGCGTTTGTAGAGGTCAGCGCGTAAAAATTGTGCATCATTTAATTGCGCAAGGCTATATTCTGGCGCATATTTTTGAATTGCATCCACAATGGTAAGGCGCTCAAACGGCTTGCTCAAATCCACCTCTTTGCCATCGTAACTCAACACCGCTGTACCGCGCGCGGCAATGGCGGCAGCGCGAATACATTGCTCGGTAAAATCCATCAACCATTGATAATCCGTATAAGCTGCGTAGAACTCCATCATGGTAAATTCAGGATTATGGCGAACGCTTAAGCCTTCATTTCTGAAGTTACGATTGATTTCAAACACGCGCTCAAAACCGCCCACCACCAAGCGTTTTAAATACAACTCCGGCGCGATGCGCATGAACATTTGCATATCGAGCGCGTTGTGGTGTGTTATGAACGGTTTCGCTGAAGCACCGCCAGGAATTGGGTGCAACATTGGCGTTTCAACTTCTAAAAATTCGTGTTGAATCATAAAGTTGCGAATTTCCGACACCACTTTACTCCGGGCAATAAAAGTTGCACGCGTTTCTTCTGAAGTCATTAAATCGACATAACGCTGGCGATATTTCACTTCTTGGTCAGCCAAGCCGTGAAATTTTTCTGGCAATGGGCGCAGTGACTTGGTCAACAATTTGATTTCACTGACATGAATAGAGAGTTCACCCGTTTTGGTTTTAAACACTTTACCCGTTGCGCCTAAAATGTCGCCCAAATCCCAATGCTTAAAACTTTCATATAAGGCTTCACCAATTTCATCGCGCGCAATGTACAGTTGAATACGGCCGCCAGCAGTTTGTCCACTGCCGTCTTGAATGGTCGCAAAACTCGCTTTACCCATTACGCGCTTCAACATCATGCGCCCAGCCACCACCACTTGCACCGCCAGCGGTTCTAGCGCTTCTTTCTCAAATGCACCATATTGTGCATGCAAATTTGCCGCTTGATGTTGCGGTTTAAAATCATTTGGAAACGCAGCTCTCTGATTGGCCTTTGCGGTTTCACGGATGGCTTTTAATTTTTCACGACGCTCTAAAATGACATGGTTTTCATCAATTACTGGGGTTTCATCGGTCATACAATGGCTCACATCTCAAGTTAATGGCTTACTTTTGCCCTAAAACGTTTATTTTAACACTTTCATTCATTTTTATTTACGGGGATTTTCGGCCTCTATTCCAAACTTTAAAAAATCAGATCACCGTTTATGCTATGGCGTGAATATAGGAGAGTGCCGTATGACCACCAACCAAAGTGCCGCTGTCAATGCCGTTGCCGCATGGGTGCATTTTTTGAGTAACAAGCCCATCCCCGTGCTAAAGCTCACTGCGCGTGAGTTGCAACTACTCAAAGAAGATGAAGATAACCTCACCGTGCGGAGTATTACCCCCATTGTGCTGCATGACCCATTCATGGTGTTTCGCGTGTTAAGTTACGCAAAACAACACCCCAGCCGGCACCAGCAACAAGATTTAATTCAGGTGGAACAAGCCATTTTGATGATGGGCACCAATGCGTTTTACGAAAAATTACCCACCACTTTGTTGATTGAAGACCAACTTAAAGATAAATTACCCGCACTTGGTCAGCTACTCAAAATCATAAAACGCACCCACCGCGCCACTTACTTTGCCACCGACTGGGCCGCTTATCACAAAGATTTACGCTCAGATGAAGTGCATATTGCCACGCTGCTGCATGATTTAGCTGAAATGCTGCTATGGTGCTTTGCGCCTAATAAAATGCTCACTATAGCCAACTTGCAGCAGGCCGATAAAACCCTGCGCAGCAAGGCCGCACAAGAGCAAGTGCTGGGCTTTAAAATTTCAGACCTACAAAAAGCGCTGGTTGAAAATTTCAAACTACCGTCCTTACTATCAAAAATCATGGATGATGAAAATGTTACCGAACACCACGCGGTAAACGTGCGTCTTGCCATTAACCTCGCGCGCCACTCTGCCAACGGCTGGGATGATGCCGCCCTACCCGATGACTACCAAGAAATTGCGGAGTTTTTACGCGTGGATGTTGAAAAAGCAAAGGCCATGATTGGCGTGCCATCTAGCTAAAATACTTAAAGGCAATTCTTTTAGCGTTAGCGGTAAATTAAGCCATGCTATAAATAGCCTTCTTGTTCGCCTTTTTTTTGATGTTTTTGCATATATTCTGCCAAATTTTTTAATTCGATTGGTAAGGATTGTTTGAGTAATCCACTAAGTTGTTGTTGATCAAATTCTGAAAGCTGTTTTTTGTTGTTTAGATTTTCTAATTCTTCAACACCCATTTTCCAAGCAACGGCACGATTGCCAGCCTCGCGCCATAATGCAATTGCGCTTAACGCGATGGCAATACCTGCTGGGTCTGGATCGCAAGCAATTTTGGCGGGAGCGGGTGCTAAATTTATTATCAATTTAACGGCCTCTTTCCACCAACTAGGCGGATAACCTGGTAACCAAATCACGCCTTCATTGGTTTGCCTATTGCGTGCCACACGTTCAAAACTGGTGCGATTTTCTACCAAATACCAAGTACTCACCTGGCCTTCAATGACATGTATGCTTTTAACCGTTGCAGGTGTTAGTGCCGCAAAATCTGGCATGGCACACAAGTGAAGGTCACCTAAGCTGGTGCGTAAAATAATATTGGCAGAAACCAGTAATAAAGGCGTGTGTCGCGCTATATTAAATTCGGCCAATTCAAAATGTGCATCCAACCAATCCCACTCTGCTTGGCTGATTTCTTTAGTAGCAGCGCGGGCAAACAGTGAGAAATCACGATACGTACCTGCGCGCCCATCCTTTGCCCAATGCAGTAAAGACTGCACCAACATAGCTCTAGTAATGGCGCGGCTTGTAGGCATGGCATCCAAGGCACTTAAGGCTACTAGCAATGGTGTATTATTATCAGCTTTCATTTGCAAATTTGCACGTAAACTTTGCCATTGTGCTACCACTTCATCCACATCAGGCAAACCCAGCTGGCTGCGCAAATCTTTTATTTCACACAAAGTTACGCGATATGGCCACCAATCTCCATACTTTCGCTCTTCATCTACCTCTGCCCAGCCGTTGTTTAACAACCACGCTAATAAATTTTCGGCGGTAGATTTTTGGGCTAAGCCTGCTTTTTTAATGAGCGTATCCCAACGGCTATTGCCCCCCAAGCGCACCCATTGCACCAGCAATTCGCGCCATTCTGTGGGGATGGTTGACAGTGAAGCTGGTGTCGTTTCTGAAAACCGTCTGCGCTTTTTTGGCAAACGCAGCTTATCTAGATACTCAATCTTTAAGGGACTGTTTGCCAATTAAGACTTTTCACGCACCAGCACGCCCACACGCGGCGCCCATTGGGTATCGGCTTTCTTTTTTGAGGTCACTAATGTCAGCATAGAAGGATCATACACATTCACATTATGCGTAACAGGCGTGGTGAGCAAATACTGCGCTTTGGTGGCTTGCAAAAAGCTCGCCACGCGTTTGATATTAAAAATATCCAAATGCGCAAACGGCTCATCAATAAACACAAAGCCGCCCGGACGCGAATCTTCCATCATCAGTGCCACCAGCAAAATGAGTGATTTCATCACTTGCTGCCCACCCGAAGCATCGCCATCATTCATGCCCGCAAAGCCTTTGTCATCAAAACCAAAACGCACCACCAACCCCGCTTGCGAAAGACTCACATCATCGGCAGAGAGCATCACGGCTTCATGATCTACCGCAATACCTGCCATGTCACCTAACACTTTTAGATTTTTGGTATAACGCCCCACCGTGTGGCGCAACACTTTAATATATTGCTCACGCGCAGCATCGGTTTGGTGACGTGCGGTGTCATTATCACGACGACGGGTTTCTAAATCTTTAGATTGCGTTTCAAAATCCGCTTTGATTTTATTGCGAAGCGCAATGACTGTTTCGTCTTTTTCCCAAGTTTCGGTTTCAAAGCGGCGTTCAATTTCGTCCACTTTAATATCAATAAGTTTGACGCTCTCCCATTTTTCAGCCAGTTGCTTATTGTCATTGGCATTTTGCCAAGCGGGCGGTAGTTTGCGCTTGTCATGTCGCAAGCGTAATAAACGTTTCACCTGCTCAGCACGTCCATCGCGGTTTTCTTTTTCTGTAATATCGCTGTCTAAACTCTCTATTTGGTTTGCCAATTTTTGTAATGTGGCTTTGGCATCGCTTATGTCTTTTTCTAATTGCTTTCTGGCTTCGGTTGCTTCGTAAGATTTTTCACCAATTGCGCGACGTTCAGCAACTAAGCGGTCATATTCAGTACGCGCTTCTGCAAATTCTGCACTGCGGCTGGCAAGCTGTACTGTCGCACTAATACCTGCCAAACGTGCTTTAATCACTTGAATATCTGCGTTGATAGGTTTTAGCTTATCTAACAAACCTCGTGACTGTTTTTGTATATCCGCTAACTGCGTCCGCAAAGCCTCCTCACGCGCACGTCCAAAGCGCGGCTGTTCTGGTGCGGCGTAACGACCACCACGCCGTTCGCGCAAATAACCTTGCCTTGTCACCCAATCTTCATTGCGTGGCAAACTCGCCCCCGCCTTTGCATCTTCTACCCGCGTAATGCCTGCCAAAACACGTGAAACCCATTCTGGCACATCACGTGAAAATTTAACAATTTCCAACAATGAGCCTTTAGGTGCAAGCGGCGGCGGCGCACGTTCAGGTACAATGTAATGGCGATATTTGAGTTGCTCGCCCAAGCTTAATGCGCGCGCTTCATCTTTTTTATCTGCCAACAACACAATATGCGCAGAGGAAGCCAGCACTGCTTCTACCGCCGATTGCCAGCTGGTATCAGTAATTTCGACTAAATCAGTCAGTAAATCATGTGCAATGCCTGCGTTATCTAAAGCTTGCCTAAAGTTTGCCACATCAAACGGGTCTGCGCGTTTGCCATTAGCCAAGTTTTCTAAGATTTCATTCAGTTTTGCTTCTTGTGTGTTTAAGCCTGCCAATTTTTGGCGTATTTCGTCACGCTGATTTTCTAGGGCATCTAAATTTTGTGCGTCTTTTGCGCTATCTGCGCCTGCTTCGTTCGCTTGCTTCAGCAAAGCATCTTGCTGTTCGACAATGACTTCTACACGGCCTAAGTTTTTATTAATTTCACCGAGTTTGGTATTGATGTCACTTTCGGATTGCTCTGCCAAGGTCTTACGCGTTTCAAATTCTGTAATTTCACTTTGCTTTTGCGATTGCTGATTTTTTACAGCAATCCGCTCTTGCCGCTTAGCAAGCCAATCACGTTTGGATGCCTTTAGTGTATTTCTGGCACGTTCAGACTCTTCAGTCAGCGCATAAAACTCTAAACGTGGCTTAAACTCACTGACCAGCACATTGCGCTCTTGGTTTAAGATTTGCCATTCCAAAAACCGATTCACTCGCGTTTCATAGGATTGCAAATGGTTTTCTTGCGCCTTTAAGTTATTTTCTGTGTCTTGCAGCTCGCGCGTGGTTTGCTCTTGGTGATGCCGCGCTTCTTGGTAGCGCGTCAGTACCTCCTCATCGCCAAACACTTCAAAGACCAGCTTGAGTAATTCGCGCTCTGACAGCTCACAAAGCTTATCAGTCTGACCCTGCTCAAGTGACAACACTTTAGCAATGGCGGGCGACAAACCTGCGGCGTGTAACTGCCGCTGAAAATCTTTTACGCCAAACACTTGCCCTAAAGATTCTATTTGCTCAATGCTCACATCACCTTCGGTAATCCAGTATTTACGCTCCCAATCACCGCCTTTTTTATCAATGCGGCAAGCTAGGGTAATTTTGTCGTTGGTGTAAGGTAAGCCAAACGGGCGTTTGCTACTGTTAATTGGGCGGCTGTTGTCCACCACGCCGCGCAACCACGCAAAGCTTTCACCGTTGCGGCGCACATAGCGTTTGTAATCGCGTTTTTTAGAACAATCTAGCGCTAACAAAGTGCGTAGTGCATCTAGCAAAGTGGTTTTACCTGAGCCATTAGGGCCCACAATCGTCACGATTGATGCATCTAACGGTAGGGTAAATCGTTGCCAGTAATCCCAATGAATCACTTCTAAGTTGGTGAGCCTAAACATCTTGATCACCTTCTAGCAAGTCGTCTTCTTGTTGTGCTTCGTCATCATTCATTTCTTCGTTCTCATCGTTTTCTTGCAATGGCGCAATACCATTTTGTGCACGAATTAAATCACCCATTGCACCGTGAATAATTCGCGGCGCCATTTCGGCGTAATCAAACACCAAATCTAATAAAGGCCCTTCGCAGATGACTTTGTTTTTGCGTTCAATTAAGCTTAATCGGCTCAACACGCCCAAGTTAATATTGATGCGCTGTTTGCCACCAAATAATTTACCAAAATCTTCCAGCAACACACTCTCTGCAATGCCGCGTGAAACATCCTCACCCACGGCTTTGACGATGTTGCCAAACATATCACCTTGACCGTCTTCAACCTCGCGTCCTAATTGGCGTTCACGTTTAGGCAAAATAATTAACGCCCACAGCACCACCAGTAGTGCAACCGCATCTTTAGGTAGCGCAATATTACTGGCTTGCCACTGTTCGCCGTCGTCAAACACTGCGCCTTCTGTTTCGCGCAACAGTGCCACGGCAATATGCGCTGCAAACGGATGGTCTAGCAAACGCAATCCACAAGCCGCTAAATTGGCTTCTACTTCTTGCCTAAAGCCTAAGTCCACCAACAGTTTACGCACTGCGCTGTCTTTACGCGGTAAATAGCGGCTGGCAATGAGCCTGGCAGTGAATTGTTGTGGGTTAAGTTCCATCGGGTTTGTTCCGCACTGAAGGGTTGATTGGGCTAATAGTGCCTGCGCTCATAAAAGCAATTTCATTTTGGTGAATAGCTTGCAAAGCTGCCGTGTCATCATGCAGAACCAACACAGGCTGCTCGGCCAAAGCTGCTAAATCGGCATCTACATTTTGCTCGCCTAAAAACGTGAGTAGTGAATAACGGTAAGAAGCCGCGCTAAAATCGCCCCCCAGCACAATATCGGCTAACACAACACTGCGCTCAATGCGCGATAGCATATTTGTTAAGCTCTGCAACTGTGGCGGATATTCAAACGGCACATCTTGTGCGACTTCAATATCAACAGGTGGCGGCATGGAAGATACTTTTTTATCTAAAATATCGCGCTCTAAAAACGCCTCGGCAACGTCTAACATCACATCGGGCAGTAAATATAGCGGCTCTGGCACTTGGGCTATATTATGCGCGCTTAAATCCGATAGTTTTTGTATGCTTTGTGCTTTTAGCCAAGCGGCTAATTCTGATGAACTCAAACCGCCCTCTGACAACATTACCCGTTGTCGTGCGATTTTTGCCAGCTCATTTTGAAAAACCGAAGTCATGCGCATCATGCGCGATTGACTATCGCCAATTTTTTGCGCAATTTTCCAGCTGGCATCATCGGCAAAACCGTTTTCGCCTAAGTTTTGCAAAATCTCTGTGCCACGCGCCATCCATTTTTGTGCGGCAGCTAAGCGACTTTGCGCCGCTTTTAATCTAAATTCAGATCCTGATAATACTGCTTGTGAGAAGAAGCTTTCAAGTTCATTTAATCGTGCCAATAAATTACTTAACGTATCTGAGCTTAATTGCCCAACCGCATCACCCGCAGCAATTTGCGAAAATAAATAACCCAGCTCGTCATCTTGACGACCAAAACTCACCAAGTTTGAAAGTGAAGATAATATCATCCGCGCCAAGCTAGAGAGCTGATACAGCCTACGCTCGCTATCCCAAAGTAA